>NZ_JAUBVF010000109.1:0-8136 GCF_036705685.1 Microcoleus sp. AT3-A2 | reverse complement strand
CTGCTTTCTATTATGCCATCAGCTTAGCCCGACAATTGTCTGAGTATTTATACTGACTGTAAAAGTGGGATGCTCCCGTCCAGACTTCTTCAAGAAGTTGGGACTCTTGGTATTTTGTTATGGCTGCGCCTCAATTTCAACGATCGGCTCTTTGGCAATTTTGCCCAATTTCACAGACTCTAGCAAGCTTTCCCAATCAGCAGCTAATTCTGCATCATTAGGATTGGCTTGGCGAGCCGCAGCTAAAGTGCTGAGGGCATCTTGCCAAATCCCATTTTCAGCATAAATAACGGTTTTCTGGCGCGCATCGGCCTTCTCTAATGGACTGCGGATATCTGCACTGAGTTCAACTCGCCGTACACTACCGCTTTCGCTCTGATCGCTCGATCTGTCTTGAGAGTTGCAAATCACTGTAAAATTCCAACGGTAACTTTTGCCTAATTCCAAGGGCGGCACATTTTTGTTAGCGGGGATACTAACGCCGATCACCCCTGATAAATTGCTAATTGTGAGATCCTGTTTATAAATCTCCTTGCCGCTTTGATCTTGTAGGATAAATTCGGCTGATTCCGCCTCTGTTTTAGGCAAGTAGAAAAAGAATGTTGGATAGTCGGAAACCGTCCGTCCGATCTTATTTTTAGGCACTAAGGGTGTGAGACCTACCTGACTAATGCTCGCGCAGCCACCGCGCACAAGCCGTCTCGGTTGAGTGGGGGGCCGCTCATCTATATCTTCACGGGGCTGAACGAAGCGCGGCCCTCCCGATCGAGTGGGTGGCTTGCCATTTACGTTGGGAGCCCCCCCCGGATCGAAGCGCGGCCCTCCCGATCGAGTGCGTGGCTTGCTAGGTATGTTGGGAGTCTGCCCCATAACTGCAAATTGGGAAGCGTTAAGTGTGGCGATCAATACTATTGAGCCAACTGATGTCAGATTGAGGATAAACTTAGTAATTATTTTCATTAGTTTCATAATTTTTTAGGGAGAGATTCTCTCTTTTTATTTATTTTTCCTTCCCAAAATCCGGTAGACATTAACTTTTTGTTCCCTGCCTTTTAAAGGCAAAGGTCCCCAAGATTCTACCTCCAATTGGTCGGCCAGATGCAGAAAGGTTTCTTCTGCAATCAATATCCGGCAAGTGTCCTCTTGCCGATCCTTTTCGCAGCTTTCGAGTCGAGAGGCAATATTTACGCTGTCGCCGATCACTCCATATTCTAAACGGGTTGTGCCTCCCAGACTACCCACCATAACAGGCCCTGTAAAGATGCCTACTCGCATTTTTGCGGCTGGTAAACCGCGTGTGAGCCAATTTTGATTCATTTCTGGCAAGCGCGAACTTATAGCTAGAGCGCAAGATACGGCAAGGCGAGCATCTTCTGCAATTTCTTCTGGAGTGGTGCGGGGAATGGGTACGCCAAATACTGCCAGCATTCCATCTCCGGTAAATTTATTAATCACGCCTTGATGTTCTTGGACTTCTTGCGCCATTGCTGATAAATACTCATTTAACCAACTCATTACCACTTCTGGCGGTAGTTTTTCGGAGATTGTACTAAAACCCTGCAAGTCGGTGAGGATGATTGTAGCAGTAACTTTTTGCCCTGGCAATAACCCTGATTCGAGCAGATGGACGCGCTCTTTCCACAGGGCATTTGCGATCGCGGGTGAAGTTTGTTGTCCTAATAATTTCATCACAATCCCTTGCTGTTGCCTCGACTGCTCGTATTTATAGGTGACTGCGACTCCTGCGGTGATTAAAAGTGCCAGGGCTGGAGTGATTACAGGTATCCACCCCTGTTGCATGAAGAGGAAAAAGGTCAATCCGAATAATGAGCCGCAAGCTGCGATCGCGATCGCGATCAAATTCAAAGATTTTTCTAACCGCCAAGCTAAACAGCCGCCCACTGCACTCCAAACAGCGACCCAGAGGATTTCTTGCCATTCATCCCAATACCAAAATAGCCCTTTGCCATCTAAAACTGCGCTGAGAATTTGGCTGGTGGCCGTTGCGTGAATTAATACCCCAGGCATCGGCTGGTTTCCGTTTCCAGTAGCGCTGTAAGGGGTAAAAAATAAATCGTTGACACTTAGGGCTGTAACGCCTATTAGCACTATTTTACCCTTCACCAATTTAGGATCAACTTTTCCCTCCAACACTTGAGTTAGTGTCACGGTCTTGGCTATATTTTTAGGAGAGCGGTAATTGAGCAATATTTGATAGCCTTGGTCAGCAATGTTCTGATAACCTCCTGAGTGCGATTGCAGCTTTAAAAATACTGTCTTGTCTACCTGAATTTCATTTTTTTCGGTTATTTTATCATCTATATTTTTGCTATTGAAATAAGCCAAAGCTAGCCGCATTGAAAATGAAGTCAGTGTCGTTTTACCATCGCCAGCAAACATCAAATTGCGACGCACTATACCGTCGGGATCGACGACTAAATCGTTAAATCCTATCCGCTTATCTGGTATGTTACGAGGTGGTGGCACTCGATCGTATTCAGAGTTGCCGATTAAGGTAATGGGGATTACTTTGGGGTTTTTCCATTGAGTGACTAATTCTGCATTCCCCGGTTCGTAGGGAACATTGCGAAGCATATCTATGCCAATAGCTGTGGGTTCAAGACGCGCTATTTCGGCGATCGCTTTTGCTAAAGTGCGATCTGAAATTGGCCATTTTTCAATAGTATTAATGTCCTGATCTGTGATTGTGACTACCAGCAACCTGGGGTCAGGAGCCCGATCTGGCCGCAACTTCACCATCAGGTCGTAAGCATTTAATTCTAGTGGCTGCAACCCGCCTAAATGCCTCACTACCAATAGAGTTCCGGTCACGACAATCCAGATGATAGCAACAGGTTGCAAGTCAGCGTAGGGGAAGAAATTAGTTAAATTTTTCCAACGTCCCTCCGCCAATTTATGATAGATTCTCTTAAAGAATTTGGGCATAAAATTTTTTGCTTTAACCCTCATTGACAAAGTTTGCTACATCTTAACTGATCACTGATGCCCCTTACCTATGCCGCCTTTTTAATTTTCCTGTGCGGTTTTGGCGATCGCACTTAACTGCAATCCCTGCGGATAGCTGTTTTCTTCTTTGCTGCGCTTGATGTCGGCGATTGAAATCTGGGGTTTGAGGTATTTTGCCAAAACTTTAACCACGTCGCCCCGATCGATCGTCCCCACTACTGAACCAATCGGCGAGAGGACGATGATTCGGGGGAGTTGACGGGCTTCCATGCTGTTAATTACTTCTGCGATGGATGCTTTTTCGGAGACTGTGGGGGTTTTTCCCAGGGGTTTCAAAATGTTGTGCAAAGTCTGAACTTGCCATTGACTGCGTTCTGTGAAGCGGATATCGTCGATCGACACTAACCCCAAATCCCGACCGTTGGTCGCAGCAATATAAAATGGAAATGGATTGACTTCTAACAAATATCGATCGGCAAATTCTCGCAGAGTCAAATCTGCATCTACAACTCGAAACTCCCGGCTCATCGCATCGCTGGCTTTAATTTTGAGCAGGGCTTCTTGCAGGGAAGTAACTTGGCTATAAGCAGTGGCATTGCGAATGCCAAACCAGCCGATCAGCGCAATCCACAAGCCGCCGTACTCGCGCGCTAAAAAGCATAAACTCAGACCCAAAGCAACAGCCAGCCAACCTAAAACTTGTCCGGTTTTTGCCGCCCAGCGAACGCCGGCAAATCGAGAGCCAGTGATTTTCCAAATTGCTGCTTTTAAAACTTGTCCTCCATCCAAAGGTAGACCGGGAATTAAGTTAAATAATCCCAAAACGAGATTGATTAGTGCTACCCTTTCGGTGACAATTGCTAACAAACTTTTCGGGGGAAGAACTTGAGAACCCAAACCGAGGATTAAAAACAACGCAAAGCTGACGAGAGGGCCGGCAATAGCTACTTGAAAAGCTTGACCGGGAGTTTTTGATTCCGAGTCGATCGAAGCTACTCCGCCAAATAAGAATAAGGTAATAGAATTAACTTTAATGCCTTGCGATATCGCCGCCAAGCTGTGTCCGAGTTCGTGCAAGAGCACGGAAGCAAACAGTAGCAGAGCTATTGCTAACCCCGCACCCCAGGAGAGCGCAGGCCCCCACAGGCGGTAACTGCTGGCGTATTCGCGGGTTGCTAAAGCTAAAATTATAAACCACGAATAATCTATAACTAGGGGGATGCCAAATAAAGAGCCGATTCGCCAACCTGTCTGCATGAAGTTTCCTGGGAAAGGAGAGCAAGAAAGAGTTTCTATTATATCTTTTCTTCTCCTTGCCTTTGCCTTTCCCCTGATTTTTACAGAACTCCGGCGTTACCCAAGCCCAAGATTACTCCGGCTCCGAGCAAGTGGCCGAAGCTGGCTGTTGCCAGCAATTCTGGTACGCCGAAGCCTTTGAACATTCCAGGGAGTGCAACGGGTAAAGCTGGGCCCTTGCCTCGGTTTTGCTTGGAGATGCCGTAGTAGCCGATCGTGATCGCCAGCAAATTACATAAAATCATTGTCAGTCCTACCAGTGGCGACCACTCCGGTGTTGAGGGAACAGTAGATTGTACGGCTAACAGCAAAGATGAGTTAATCATGTTCTTATCTCCTGATTTCACAGATATATTGAGTTCCAAGATTATAAAAAGCGTTTTGCATTAAACTAAGATTTGTTTTAATAGTTAACAATTCGTTTATATTTTGATACAAATTCGGAAGGGAGGAGTCGGATTGCGGGTTAAAATTTGCGGAATCACTAAATTAGACCAAGGAATTGCGATCGCCCGCTTGGGAGCCCAGGCTTTGGGGTTTATCTGCGTGCAGGCTTCCCCTCGCTATGTCAGCCCAGAAACAATTCGCCTCATTGTCGAGCAGTTGCCGGAAAATGTCGATCGCATCGGCGTTTTTGCAAACACCACAATAGAAAATATCTGTCAAGTAGCGGTAGAGTCAAATTTAAGCGGGGTGCAGTTGCATGGAGATGAAACAGCGGAATATTGCGATCGACTGCGGGAGTTTTTGCCGGGAATTGAAATTATCAAAGCCCTGAGAGTTAAGACTCCTGAAACTTTAGCCACCGCTGCTGTTTATGCTGTTCGTGTCGATACTTTACTGCTCGATGCTTACCATCCACAGCAATTGGGTGGTACTGGTAAAACGATCGACTGGATGATGTTATCAGAGTTTAGACCGCAGTGTCCTTGGCTGCTGGCGGGCGGTTTAACACCCGATAATATTTTAAATGCAATTGATAGTGCGATCGGCAATAACTTCAGCGGTGTTGACCTTTCCAGCGGCGTAGAAATAGCGCCGGGAGATAAAGATTTGACCAAAGTTGCTCAGTTATTTGCTAATTTAAGTCAACTTGCTCATCATTGATACATTGGCAATAGCAAATTCGCGCTTTTTATCGGATTTATTCTTTAGTCTGCTTGGGCGAAGCCTGCCGTAGACTCGGCAGACTTCGTTTGTATAGTGGCAGTTTCAACCGCAGATTATTCCCTTTATTGTTTTATCGGCGGATCTCAAAAGTACGCGCGACAGAGCTATCTTGAAGGGAATCGCCCTCCGGGTCTTCGTATTCCAAAACCAACTCACTAACCGTAGCACCGGTGGGGCCGCGGCGACACCAACTAATCATTCCTTCAACAGCTTTTTTGCCGCCTTCAAAGACAGCCTCGACTCGCCCATCGGGGAGATTTCTTACCCAGCCGCCCAGGCCGAAATACTTTGCTTGATTCCTTGTTGAATATCGGTATCCTACTCCTTGAACTAATCCCGAAACAAAAACGCGGACTCTGACGGGCGGGGGTGATTGATTTTGCATAATAAACGGCTCAACTTACTGCTAACATCTGTTTGAAAATTTTAAGGATCAGTTTGATTATGTTAAATTTTAGCGCGATGGCGCTGCCGGGATTCCTGATACGCCGCGTCACCCTAGCTTTTTCAACTATTCCCGATTTCACTGATTGGCTGGTTGCAGCTATGCTCGCGCTGGTTTACACTTTGATCGCTCTTTCCGTCGGTTTTTGGTCGGGATTTCTAAAAGTAGACGTGCAAACCTCTCGGCGTACAATTGTGGAAGTGCTCATTGGCTGTTTGTTAAGTCCGGGCATCACCGAGGAATTATTGTTCCGGGTGTTAATGCTGCCGCACCCGCTTGAGAATGCTTCTGGGTTAATGCTGTGGTTTTGGGGATGCGCGAGTCTGGCGGCTTTTATACTTTACCACCCGCTGAACGCGCTAACTTTTTACCCGGTTGGTCGATCGACCTTTATGAATCCAGTGTTTTTGCTGCTGGCGGCAATTTTGGGAGTTGCGTGCTCCCTCGCATACCTGCAAAGCGGTTCTATCTGGCCTGCGGTGGTGCTTCACTGGCTCGCAGTGACAGCCTGGCTGTTGCTACTGGGCGGTTACAGGAGGCTATATGGTTAAATGTAAAAAGTCCAGCATCACTATTTTGTCGGGAGGATCTCAGTTGTGGGTATCATAGGAGCGATCGTAGGTTTTTTGGCAGGGGTAGCAGTTGCTTACTGGTTAGTAGAAAAGCGCTTAAAGAAGCAAAAGCAAGAATACTTGCAGCAAACTCGCAGAATTAGTGAGGAAATAGAATTATCTCAGATGTCTCGGGTGCAACAAGCTGTCGAATCTCAGAAAGGAGAACGGGAAAATCAGCTTAGAAAAGCTACTATCGAACATGACAATTTACTCAGACAAGTTACTACCCAATACGAAAACCAGCTCAAACAAGTTGCAGCTCAATATGAAAACCAGCTCCAACAAGTTCAGGCAGAACGTGACAGTCAGCTCCAACAAGTTTTGGCAGAACGCGACAGTCAGCCCCAACCATTTGCCAGCATAGACGAGCATGAGCTGCGGCGACAAATTAGCGAGGAATTAGAAGCCGCTAACAATGCTAGGATGCAGCAAAATATCCAATCTTTGCAAGCAGAACACGAACATCATTTACTTAGAGTTGCTGACGAATTGCATATAAATTATCAAGCTCAGATGGAGCAACATTTGCAAAACTTGCAAAATGAACACGAAATTCGCTTGAGGCAAACTGCCGAGGAATATGAGAACCGCGAGGTTGAGCTGCAGTTAAATATGGAGGCTTTGCAAGAGCAATACGAGAGTCAGTTGCAAGCGGCTCACGAGCAGTTGAGAGAGCACGAAGCTCAGATGCAAGCCACTATCAGGTCTTTGCAAGAGCAGTACCAGAGTAATGTACAACCACAAGAAGTCCCGGAGCAGCAGTTTAGTCAGTTAAATTCAACAGAATTTGCCGAAGGTTTATCACAAGAAGAAGTTTGGCAGGAACTGTCAAGTCAGTTAAATCAAACAGAAGTTGAAGAAGAGTTAAATTACACAGATTTTTCGGAACCCCAACCAATTGATTTACATCAACCAGAAGTCGAACAACAGCTTCTAATTACCAGACAAGCACCAAGCTATTCCCTACCGCAGTTGATGGGATGTGTTCAAAGTCAGGACAAAGAAACCCGCAAGTTTGCAGCGTCTGCTTTAGGTAAAATGGCTGGTGCTAATGCTCTGAGAGCCGAAGGTCAGCGAGCAATAGAAACCTTGGGCAAATTAGCTCAAGATATTCACCCGGAGGTGCGCGAAGCTGCTGTGGAAGCACTAGCAATGATTAAGTCTGAAAAAGTGATTCCGCTGTTGCAAAAAGCTTTGCGAGATACAGATAGCGGTGTGGCTAAATCGGCAAGTGCTGCGCTCAATAGGTTTAAGTTTTATCCGCGCACTCCGGCGGCTAAGCCTAAAACTGTTGATCTGAAGAAACCAAAGCGTTAAGCATTTACGAGCATAAATATAGCAATTCTCAATTGCCTACAACGCAGGACACAACATTGTTGTGTCCTTACCTATTCGATGAATATCACAAATATCTAAAAATTCTCAATTGCCTACAACACACGACACAACAATGTGGTGTCCCTACTGAGGTGCTGTATTGCACTGAGTTTCGATTAATACCACAAATATATAGCAATTCTCCATTGCCTACAATACAGGACACAACAATGTTGTGTTCTTACCGAGGCATTTGTGACAAGTTAAGAAAAAGTGCAAATTGTCAAGGGGGTAGACCAAAAAAGGTAAAATAGGATGAAACCTTTA
>NZ_JAUBVF010000108.1:0-8527 GCF_036705685.1 Microcoleus sp. AT3-A2 | reverse complement strand
TACTTGAATGGCTTAATTGGAAATCAGAGACAAGCTGCATGAGTATAATTACTCACTACAAAAGTGACATACTCCCTCCGTTATTTCTTATCGGCATTGGAAGTCTATACCCGCGAAAATTTTCCTAAACAATCAGGTATGACCCAACAAAATTTAGGTATTGCCTACGGTAAGCGGTTATGGGGAGATAGGGGAGAAAATTTAGAAGCGGCGATTCACTATTACTCAGCTGCGTTAGAAGTTTACACTCGTAAAGACTTCCCCGAAAAATGGGCAGTGATTCAAAATAATTTGGGTTCTGATTACCTTGAGCGTGTGAAGGGAGATAAGGGAGAAAACTTAGAAACAGCAATTCGTTATTTCTTATCGGCGTTGGAAGTCTACACTCGTGGAGATTTTCCCGAAAAATGGGCTACTACACAACAAAATTTAGGCATTGCTTATAGAGAACGCATTAGTGGAGAAAAAGCAGAAAACTTAGAAGCAGCAATTCGTTATTTCTCATTAGCTTTGGAAATACTCACCCCTGAAGGTTCTCCAGAAGAATGGGCTATTACCCAAAATAATCTTGGTATTGCCTACCGTCAAAGGCTGCGGGGAAAGTGGAGAGATAATTTAGAAGTGGCAATCCGCTGCTTCTCATCTACCTTAGAGATATTTACCCCAGAAAAATTCCCTGAAGACTGGGCTGCGAGCCAAACCAATATCGGCAACACCTACCGCGATCGCATAGAGGGTGATAAGGTAGATAATTTGGAAAAGGTTATCCAGTCTTATTTAGCTGCTCTAGAGGTACTTACGTCCCAAGCCTTCCCCGAAAAATGGGCAACACTCCAAAACAATTTGGGTGTTGCCTACCTGGAGCGCTTAACGGAAGATAGGGCAGAAAATTTAGAAGCAGCAATCCGCTATTTCTCATCTGCATTGGAGGTACGTACCCGCCAAGTCTTTCCATATGACTGGGCTATGACTCAAAACAATTTAGGTATAACTTATAGGGAGCGATTAACGGGGGATAGGGTAGAAAATTTAGAAACAGCAATACACTATTTCTCATCTGCATTGGAGGTACGTACCCGTCAAGTCTTTCCAGAAAAGTATGCCGCAACTCAAAGTAATCTTGGCTTTGCCTATCAAGATACTCAACAGTTTCAATCTGCTTATACTGTTTTTGCCGATGCCATTGACACGATAGAATCCTTGCGTAGCGAGATTGTCTCTGGCTCAGGTACTGAAGGAGATAAGCAAACACTAGCGCAACAATGGAACAATCTCTATCGACGTATGGTAGAAGTCTGCCTCCAACTCAACAAACCCACCGCAGCCATTGAATACGTCGAACGCAGCAAAGCCCGCAACCTTGTAGAACTCCTAGCTAACAAAGACATCTACCCTAAACTCGATATTTATGCCAATTCAGAACTTTACCAAACTCATTGTCACCAACTCGAACAACTGCGGCGGCAAATTCCAGCCAAACAGCGAGAATTACAAATACTCATTAGCAGTCAAAAGTCTGAAGAAGAAAATCGCGACCGAATAAAATTATTGCGTTTAGAATTAAATCAATTGCAACAACAACAAGATGAACTGCTATCAGAAATTAACCAAATAGACACTAGGTTTACATTCACCCAAGAAGTTGAATCCATCCCCTTCAGCGATATCCAATCGCTCACCGATGAAAACACCGCTATTGTTGAATGGTACATCACGGGCAGTCAGATTCTCACTTTCATTATCACCTGTCATCATCCCCATCCCATTGTTGTTTCGTCTTCTTTTGAAGATATGACAGCTTTGACAAATTGGGATAAAGATTATCGTGATTTATACCAGAAACCCAAAAACGAATGGATTAATAATTTAGCTTCTCGCCTTCAAAATCTTGCTGAGATTCTGCATATTGATGACATTATTTCGAGTATCGATGACTGCTTTTCTCAAAGTGGGGCTAAATGTAACCGTCTTATCCTCATGCCGCATCGCTACCTACACCTATTTCCCCTTCATGCTTTACCTCTAGCTGACGGTAAATTGCTGTTTGAACGCTTCTCCAAAGGTGTGGGTTATGCCCCCAGTTGCCAATTACTGAAACAAGCAAAAGACCAAGAGCAAAATCGACCTGATTTTACCCGTTTATTTGCTATTCAAAATCCTACCAGAAAAAAACCTGGGTCTTTACTTGGTTCTCAACTAGAAATTGATAAAATTTGCCAACACTTCGATCCGCAGCACAGCATTATCCTCAAAGAAGCGGAAGCAACAGAAGCCAATTTCTATCGAAGAATGGAACAAATACGTTCCTCTCATTGCCTTCACTTCTCTTGTCATGGCAAATTCAATTTTGAATCTCCCCTAAAATCGGCTCTACTCCTTACCGATCCAGAAGACAAATTAGGGGAAGAAGGTAAGTTGACATTGGGTGAAGTCTTTGAAAAACTTTACCTGAACCAATGTCGCCTCGTCACCTTTTCAGCTTGTGAAAGTGGCCTGACAGATCCTAATAGCATCAGCGATGAATATATTGGTTTACCTAGTGGCTTTTTATATGCAGGTAGTCTGAGTATTGTCAGCACTCTTTGGACTGTCGATCCGATCGCTACAATTTTATTGATGGTAAAATTTTACCACAACCTCAAACGATTACCACAAATCAAAACAGGGGATGTGGCTATAGCATTGAATAAAGCTCAAAAATGGTTGCGATCACTGACCAATAAGAAGCTGGCAAGAATTAAAAATCATCCAAAATTTCAACTCCAGCTAGAGCAAGCTTTTGAGAACCAAGAAGACGATCTGGATTCATTTAATTTATTATTAAATCAGGCTGTTAACACTAAGAAACCAGATCGCCAGCCTTATCCTTTTGCTAATCCTTATTATTGGTCAGCTTTCGTTGCTATAGGACTTTAGGACTAAGGATTGATGGAATTACAAAATTTCTCCATACCTTCTTCAGCCACATAAACGGCAAATGGAGTAGCAATTATTCCAGCTACTCCAGGAGGGCAAGCTAAAACACCTGCTATACAATCAGCTAAAGGAGGAATTAAAGCAGGAATGTATTTTTCTCTCATGTTTTCATATTCAGGTTTACAAATATAGTTGTGGCATTTTTGCAGCATCTCGTCAAACCAATCTAGGGCTGCATTATCTATCACTCCTTCAATATCTTCCTGAATAGCGATTGCTTTAGCAGCCTTGGATATTTTGCCGTACTGTTCAACTACATCAAGAGCCGCTAACGCTTCTTGATTATCGGCTAGTTGTTCGCGATACAAAGCAATTTGTTCTGGTGTAACAATTTTTTCAGAAAACATAATTATCCTAACGTATATCCCTAAACTTACGCTGCTCTGGTGGTTCAACCCATACAGTGCAGAACCCAGAACTAGCTGGCCTGCCCGCAACTTCCAGAGTTACCCCCAAACGCTGAACATCCTTTTTACATTCTAGATTAGTCAGGCTATCCGAATTCCACTTCATCAGCCTGCGGGCAAACTTCCCCTCAGCGCTACTTGCCCACCGCAAAGCCTCCGCCTGTTCTTGAGTCAGGTGAATCGGCTCCCCCGGTGCAAATCCCCTCTGCGACCAAAGTAAACCCATCCACCCTATCAAAGCACCGACACCCAACGCTACCAACAGGATACCCGCAGCCGGTATCAAAGCAAGAGCCGATGTTCTCCACCGAGTCAATTCCGTCTGACGCACCAGAGAATTGACAGCCTCAGCGATTTGCCCCTCTTGCTTCTCAACCGCCACTCGCTCGTAACTCGCCAGAGTCTTATTAATCCGCCCCACCCACCGATTGAACGCCAACTCAAAATCATCCGGTTTCGGACTCTCTTGAATCAGCACTTCCAATCGGCCAGTAGCCAACAAAATCAGAAAAATCGGGTCAGTTGGCTCAATTTTCCCCTTAAAAGCCAACTCCAAAACCTTGCGCCGATACTCCTCAGATTGCCCCTCTAAAGCAATATCCAGCAAAGATTTAGTATCAACAGCACCATAACTCACGGCAACATCCCCGTAGTTTCAAACGCCTCATAAGCCGACAACATAAACGACTTAATCCGCTGTCGGCCCAACACACCAAGTTCCTGACTATTTCTTGCCAAATCAAAAGTTATCCCCTGAGCATCAATTGCATTCCTTTCCCGCGAATAAAACTTAGGAAAATCAATCACCTTCACCTCATACTTTTTAATCGCATTCTGCACTTCCTCCATCTCTTCCACAGAACTCCAATCATCCTCCAATCCTAAATTGCGGACGAGGACGTGAGCAATCTTATTATCAAAATGCTTAACTGACTTCAAAAAGAGTTGCACGCTATCGTAGCCCCCCGTGCAAATAAACCACTTGCAAAAACTAATACGAGACTGCTTCCCCAACTCAATTAAATTATTCCTTCCCATCCACTTAGTCACCAAAGGATAAACCTGAGCGGGTAAATTGACAATCACGCTTTTCTCAAACGCCAATTCAAAAATTCGATCCGCTTCGTAAAACTTCTTCTCGTCCTCACTAAATAGAGCTTCACGGCATACACTCTCATAGATTCGAGACACATCAGGATTAGAGCGATCCGTATCTACCGCAAAAAAGGGAAAATTCTTGTCCAAGAAATACTGAATCAAAACCCTAGCAAATAAGCTCTTGCCAACCCCGCCTTTCTCTCCATCAATCAGATGAATTTTAGTAGCCGGTTTTTCAACCTTCTCTAACCCGCACTCTTTGAAACCATTCGAGTTTTCTGTCGCTGTACCCATACCTGAATCTCCTACTTCTACTACCTGTTTAACCACAGAATCTGTTAGCTGAACTTGATACTTGGAGTTCCTACTTCTACTTGCCATATCCCAATCCCCGATTTCCGGTGTATTTTCTAACAATAATCCAGTCAAGTTTTCTGTTCTTGATAGCTGCTAGCCGCAAAACCAGCCAGAGTAATTTGCCTGGACTCTAAATCCGCCCATCCAATACAATTGGTTATACTCCCTGTACTTGCAGAGGTAATTATGGCAAATTTCCTATCAATAATTGAAGCTCCTTCACGCAAATCCTGAATCATCAAAATCATCGCCACCCTCTAATTCAAACAAGTTATCCGCAGTCAATCCACTGCCGATAGAATGGTTAGGAGGCGTCAAGCTGTCCACACCGTAAAGCATAGAGTGGTCTGCCTCCTCAATGCCAGCAGGTACTTCTCGCGATGATGGTATTGGGGAAATAGGCATTCCCCCTATATTAGTAGGAGGATATTCAATCCCGCCTCGATCTCGCAAATAGAGAGCGTGCTTTTCCAGAGCATAGACGGCATTTCTAAATAACCGCCCTAAAATAACTGGATCGATATTCTCTTTTTCCAGATATGCTAGCGGCAGCCAGTAAGGTCGCAGAGATTGGAGAATCATTTCTCTCGAAGGCAGCAATAAATTGCCTTTAATATAAGACATCAAAACTCCATCCTCAGTAGATTTTAAAGGCTGATAGCGCCACAAAAAATCAACCCTTTCTTTTTCCTTAGCCACGAGCAACTATCTCCTGTAAAACGGAACATTTTGACCCACAAACAGCGTCTTCTGTGACCTGAGAATTGAACTGCTTTTTCAAATTTGCCTTGAAATACGAAAACATCCCATAGACATCATTGAGCCGATTTTCAAACCCTTTTTTTTCCAAAATAGGTGGCATAGCAATTTCGGCATTCCAAATAATTGGGAAGCGATCGTAATGTTCGTTTAACTCCTTACGGAGATAATCAGCCGTCCCACCACAGAACACCAACTCATCGCAATCCGGCGGCAAATTCTCATCCAACCAACTGGTGAGACTCCGCACATATTCAGGCCGCGCCTCTTTAATTGCTGCTATCATCTGTTGCACTTCTTCCGCTCGCCCTTGCTTAGTCGTGCTGCGAGCCAACCGCATTAAAGGGGCTGCCTTGAACTCAGCCCCCGCTGCTACAATCGCCGGAGTCAATCGCTCAGCAGTTTGCCCTGAAGTCCTAGCTACCACCCTCTCCACCATGCGGATGAAGCCCAAATCACTCGTTTTTCCCGGCCTGACATCCCCCCGTTGCACCACCAGCAGACTGGCATTGCGGTAGCCAATCATCGCGATCGCGCACACCCGCTCTTTCAAAACAGAGCCGACTTTCTTGTTGTGCATTAGGTAAATGCCACCCCCCTCTGGCTTGCAGTTAAACGCCAACAATTCCACGCTCATCTGCCCTGTAGGAGTTTGGTAATCCGCTAAAGCCTCCCGCAGCACCCGCTCGAACCTCCCCCGGTCTTCATATTCCCCCGGTGGCAACAACACGGCGATCGCCGCCGTAAATTTCGCAGGCAAATTCAGCTTTTCCTTAATCGCCCACATCCCAGCCAGAGTTTTGTGCAGCGCCCTCTCGTACTTAAGCTCCGAAAGGCCAGCATTGGCGTGAAACCTTTCTTTCGCCAAATACCCCACTGCCCTGTAATCGTTCCTAAAGGCAACCCAAGCCGTATTCTCAGGCTCGGCTGACCCCAATTGGTCTCTGCCATAAGCCAAAATTGATTCGTGCGGTACAGATACGACCTCCGGTTCCATGCACAGCAGTCGAATTTGATTCTTTGGCCCTGCGTAGAGAATTTTGGTAGCTGACCCCCCGTAATCGTAGGCCGCGATCGCTTGAGGCCAGATGGTTTCGATAGTAGTTTCACTCATATCGCAGGTCTTCCTAATTGAAGTTTTAAGAGTGGTAAACAAACAGCCCTGTACGTTTGGACGTGCAGAAATAACCCTTACGCTAAGCCAAGCGTGCCACCTCAAAAGAAGGCTGCAAAGCAACAGCTATTCAAGGACTAAAACGCACTTACTACTTATTAACCCCTCCTAAAACCTCCCCTCCCTCAGCCAGTTGTCTGAATCCCAGCATCTACAAAAATCGGACTCACGGCTTAGGCTGGGACAGAGCTTTTGGTAGCAAGCTGTGTCAGAGGTGCGTGCAAACTGCTTTCTCTAACGGGATAGCACCCCTATGAGGAGAGCGCTGCTGCCAGCCTATCGCTGTTCAATGGAAAATTTTCCATTAGACAGACATCTCGAAAAAAGATGTAGAGACAAGGGCGATCGGGTATACAAGCAAAAGTGGAAGAGCACGCATCATTGATTTTCGGAGATGTGTATTGGAAATTCCCACGCCTGTTAAGTTCAGCCAAATCTGGATCTCGGCCTCCGTGACAATGGAAAATTTTCCACTAGAAATTCCTACGCGAGTCGAACCCAACCAAACCAGAGTCTGAGCCCCTGTGGCAATGGAAAATTTTCCATTGGAAAGGCTGACATCAAGTTTCCATGCGTTAAAGCCACTCCTGGCAACAAGCGATCGGCAGGTGGCTGAGGCGCGATTGCCCTCCGCGCACGCTACCGATCGCAGTCGAAGGATAAAGTTCGTTACCCCAACATCGAATCGCGAGCAAACTAGCCATGTCGAGATCCAAACGAATCAAAAGAATAGCCATACACCTAACGCCAGAAGAACTTCAACTTGCTGAGACAATGGCTAAAAATCTCCAGGTGAGCGTCAGCAGTCTGTTCCGATACCACACTTTTAAACAACAACATCAACCAGCTTTGTGCCAAAAATTAGCCGAACTTAACCTCCGCCTCAAACCGATTGCCCTTGCTACAGAACAAGCATTATGGATGGGGGAAAAAATTACACAGCCAGCCAACTTTGAGGATCTGATTGAGCAAACTTTGGCACTGCTCAAGCAAGTACAGCAACAGCAAATGAACGTACCACTTCTAATGAATTTAAGCGATATTGAGGAAAATTTAGAAGCTCCTAGCGAAAACTTTTAATAAAAACATCCACAAATTATCACTTTTTAACTACACAACTTTTAAGTTTAGTAAATAATGATTGGCAAGCAGAAAATCGGTAAAACTTTTACCCCATTGCTCAATTACCTCTTCTCCAAAGAAGGAGCTTCACTGATTGGAGGAAATATGGTAGGAGAAAATGTCCAGGAATTAGCTGCTGAGTTTCTATTCTCCAAACAACTCAACCCTAGAGTTGAAAAACCAGTTTACCATGCGACCTTAAGCGTGCCGGATGGCGAGTATATCCCTGATGCCAAATGGCGGGCGATCGCTCTTGATTATCTAGAAGGAATGGGACTGGATAAAAACCTATTTGCTATCATCCGCCATACCGACCGCGACCACGACCACATTCACATTGCAGCCAGCCGCATCAAATTGGATGAAAAAGGAACTTGCGTATCAGATAGCTGGAACTATCTACGCAGCGAAAAATTGATTCAAGAATTGGAAGAAAAGTACGACTTGACACCAGCTTCCCGCAGTTTTGATAAAGAACGCCGTTCTCCCACGACTGGCGAACACCGACGGTTAGCAAGAACGGGGGAAATCAGCACGCGGGAACAACTGCAAACAGCACTAAGCTGTTCGACATCTAAACTGCATTAACTAAGTTACCTTTATTTTTTATTTTTCGGTTCCATTTTATAATTAG
>NZ_JAUBVF010000107.1:0-8907 GCF_036705685.1 Microcoleus sp. AT3-A2 | reverse complement strand
TTATACTGATGATCCGTAAAAAAGTCATGCTGGAGTTGACGAGTATTTATACTCATCGCAAAAGTGACATGCTCCCAATATGATCTGCATCAGAATGGGAAATGAGGATATGTAAGATTTCTTTAATAGATAGATTTTCAAGAGTCTCTGCCAACGTACCCCCAGGTGGACAGTCAATAACGATTAAATCATTTGCATCTCTGATTAACGTACAATTTCCATGTCCAACATCTAAAATAATCAATTCAGGCAAGTTCATCATCTTCATCCGGTTCAGGCGCTAATTCAAATTTTTCAAAATACAGGTCATCAGATTTTTCTGCTCCTGTGTTTACATGAGCAAATAAACATACATTAGGCTTTAGTGAATCCCTTAAATGTTCAGGAACAAGAATAGCTGGAAAACGAACTGCCTTATGGGGATTCCAACTGGGAACAAATGCATCTACAACAGTTTCACCAGATTCTTGAGCAATATTAGTAATACTAACTATCGTTCTACGAGTTTTTCTGGTACTCGGTATTTTACCACAAAGTTCTGAGGTACAAATTTCTATTCCCTTAGCAATACTTGAAGCATTGGTTTCTTCTCGACTTAGTAGTACAGGTATTTTATTTCTACATTTTCTAATCGAAAAAGATGTATCCATCTCTGTAAACTGAGTTACAAGCAGCGATGGAAATTTTATATCATATAAAGCTGCTACCAATTTGGCTCCATCAAAATTAGCCAGTCCAGAATTACTTAATCGATGGTCACACACAGCACCTACAGCATTGTTGCTAAGAATAAAAGATACCATTGCATTAACATCTGTAAAGTTTCCATCGAACAATAAAAATGGCTCATAACCAGCTTCTATTACATCCCAGGCAGTTGTTTCTGCTAACATTTTATCATCGTCCACTACAGCTATTATTTTATTCTTTAAAACTTCTGTTATTGCCATAAAACTCTTATTATCTACTAATTGGTAATTCTACAATAAATTCTGCCCCACCTAATTCACCTTTTGGAATTGCTTTTACCATTCCTCCAAGATCAGATACAGAATCTTTAACAATTGTCAATCCCAAACCTGTACCACCGGGTCTAGTAGTTCTCCCAGGCAACCATATTTCATCTATTTTTATATCACGGATACCAAGTCCATTATCTAAAACTTTGAGCTTCACATAACCTCCTCCAGTTTCAGTAGATATAATTATTTTGCGTCCTTCATTACATCCGCCATCCACATTAAAAGCGTTGATGCTATTTGTCAAAAGGTTTATAATAATGGACTCTAGAAGAGCAATACTTCCATAAATACAAGGTTTACCATCAATCTTAATTTTTTGAACTTGAATATTACCGTCATCAAAAAAAGGTTGAAAGATTTCAATAATATCATCAATCACGCTGTGAATATCTACAACACTTGAACGGCGTTTTTCTCGTTTTAAAAAGTGCAGTGGAAAATTTGAGAACCGTAGTAATGACTGACTTACTTTATAAAGCTTTGAAACAGGGTCTTCTAAAAATTCTTGGTATTTCTCCTTTAGACTTTCTCGACCCTTATTTTCTATTCTCCTCGCTATTTTTTCAATTAATGTTACTGGTTTGCCAGATTCATGAGCAAAAACTGCTGCTGTTGTTCCTGCTGTAGCCAAACTACGATAAAGCAGAAGGTCTTCACGCAATACCTTTGTTTCACGCTCTGTTACAATTTCATATTGCTGAACAGCCCCTAGGACTTTAGGGCGAGATTCTTGAGGAACTTCTGCTTCAATAACTTCTTCGATTCTTGCTTTAGCTTCTGTAATATCATGAGGAACTTGTTTCTTAACCCTTTCTCTTTGCGTTTCAGTAACCTTAAGCCTTTCTTTAGCCATCCATTCTAATACATCAATTGCAAAGCGTTTTAACTCTAAAAATGCTTCATTTTCAATAAAACCAAGTCTATCAGTTTTTTGAACTAACATATCTTCAGAGTCTTGGACAATTACTCTACCAATAACTGTTTTTGTAGAAGGACGTACCTCTGGATTTCTAGATCGTGCATAATTTAATTTCAACCAATCATCGTCTTGATCACCATAGGGTTTTACCCGAAGCCCACGGTGGTATAGACGAACATTTCCAGCTTGAGCAAGCCATTCTCTAACTTGTGTGGTAGACACAGAAGAATTTTTAGCTGAAAAGCTTTGAGGATTTAGTAAAAATACCCACAATTCAAATTCTGTTGGGGGTGTTTTGTAAGGTTCTTGAGAATTTACTTGAGAAAGTTTACTATGTTCTGCATGAACCCTTACTTTTCCCTGCCAGTCTAGTAAACTTGCTTCTGCAATACCACTTTCATTTATATAAGCTTTTAAATGATATTCAGCATCATCAAAATAAGCATTATTGACTTGTTTTTCAATCTCAGAAAATTCTGAAGCAATAAGTTGAAGACGGAAACCAGCCTGATTATTAAATGGATCTGCTAGCAGTAAAAGTTCCCTAGCTAGTCTTTGGATATCGCGTTTAGTGAATATTTTTTTAAGATTGCTTACTATAATGTCAGTCCCATGCCGTTTATCCGTGCTACTTTTTTGGACATCAAAAGGAACATCTTCTACTACATCAGCTTCCTTAAAATCATTCCAATTAATCGTTAAAGAATATTCAACTCTGGGCTCATCTTCAGGTCTAGTTTTCAAGATTACTTGAGAACCTTGCTGTAGAGCAGCTAATCTACCTAATCCTTTATTTCCTACAGGTAAGCGACCTAATTGGGTAACTTCACGGATAGCTTTTTTCGAGCGACCTAGCACCAGCCATCCCTCGCTAATGGCATTTTTATCCATACCAAAACCGTTATCTGAAATGATAATCGAGCCACCTATGGCGCTAGTATTGATAAGTTCTACTGTGCATTCGGTAGCATCGGCATCATAAGAGTTCTTAACCAATTCGATGATTCCTTGGTCTGGATTCGGAACAAGTTCTTCTCCCAGCCTTTGCAGAATTTTTGGTGAAAATTTAAAATGCATCATTATTTAGAAGCCTTTAGAATAGCTATGTTTTTTCGACTTTTTGTTCGCGTAGCGTGTGCTTTGCACATATAGCTAACAGTTCATCATGACGTATTTGCTGCATCTAAAGCCAATTTGGGCTTGTTTGGGCTTAAATTTTGTTTAAGTCCCGTTAGCACAGTGCCATAAGTGTGATGTTAACGTCTGTATCCCGGCTTAGGGGTGAATGGTGATCGCAAAGCTTCAGGCATCATCAGAGCAGAGTGTGCGATCGCTAACTTCAACTTTCAACAATTCCTATCGTAGTCTTACAAAAACCATAAAAACCATAAATTGCTCATTTTTATTCCCCTCTTACGTCTATTTGACATGGCTTGCTATGCGACTACCCTACATATTACGAGGATTTAGGAGGATTTAGAAGGGTCTAAAACACAAAAAATCGCGTTAAAAGCAACAATTCTTTAGAAAGAATGATGAGTAGTTATACTCATTGCGAGGCTAAAAGTAGGAAATAGAAGGTGTAATGAGTAATAAATGTGCTGTTTTCTCCTCTTTTTTCCTCCTTTTTTAGCCCCTTAAAATTCACATCCAGGTCGAATATAGCTCTAACAAAATAAAATAGCTCTCAATCCAAGGGTGGGTGGGTGGCAATAAGCTTCCCCACTCCTAGAATGAGGAGTAGGGAAGCTGCCCTTAACGGGCAATTTTTGATATTCTTAGTTGCTCAAGCGACTCAATCCAAATCATCGATGTCGTCGTCAGCAACATTCACTTCTTCATGTACACTTTGCGAGCTTGAAGCGACTCCGCTGCTCTGACGGGCGAGCCGTTGATTGCGAATGCCCCGATGCTTGGCGCGGCGATCGCGGATTGCATCCATATCGGTCAATCCGTATAGGATGCGACCAGCACGCATCAACTCCTTTAAAGGTGTTTCACTGTAGTCAGCGCGAAATTGGGCATTATGTGTTTCCCAATCAAATTCGCCACCGTTAAAGCGAGCAACACTTGCCAGTTCCCGACCTGATTCTTCTCTCAAAACTTCTAGTACCATTAGGCGAAGTTTATCGTTGTAACTAATGCACTTGTCGAGGGCTTTTATCTGAGTCTTATTAGCTTTAGCGGTATGGGTTGCATTAGTCTTTTGAACTTTTTCAGTGACTCTCATTTCTCAATTTTCCTGAATTCAAGTTTGTTCATATACACAGCAGCAATCGCTGCCTCTTTAAGTTTAATCATAGACTTTAATTTTCAAATAAAACATTAATAAGTATGTGTAGGATTAATTAAATTAAAAGCACTTAATACTTTAAATATTCCCATAAAAGCTGAAATCTTATTAATACTAATAATATGAATAAAATAAAAAAACTCTACTCTACCGTTTTTAGGTAAAGCAGAGTTTTACATATTCGACAATAGCGACGGTGAAGGAAGCTGTAAAATTTGACCGAGGGTGAAAGATTATTCTAAATCTTCATCTTCGTCCTCATCTTCATCAGCATCATCTTCTTCATCCTCTTCCTCGGTATCGAAATCATCTTCGCTGTCTTCGTCCAAGTCTTCTTCAGATTCATCTGTTTCCTCATCTTCATCAGCATCAAGTTCATCTTCTAAGTCATCCACATCATCGGATTCATCCTGCTTGTTATAGCTGTTGCGCTTAGCAAGCGATTCTTGATTGAATTTGACGAGACCTTTAATTGCTTCTTGCGGGTCAATCTCGAAAACGTCGTACAGTTTGGCCATTACAAGAGCAATGACTTCAATATCGTGGCGCAGTGCATCAGGTTGACCGAATAAAGCTGGAAACACTTCATTATTCCAACGCTGCCAGTTCATCGTTTTGCCGCGTTTTTTCAACTGAGCAGCAATATCCAAACCAAGTTTTTCTTTGGTAGCGTGACCTACCTTAGTTTGGAGGCGTTTTTCGCGCAGTTGAATTTTGACTCCAAATTTTTTCAGGATGGTAGTTCGCACGCGGTCTAGAAGTGCGTCTGCTTGCTCTTCTACAGTGAGTGTCGAACGGCGACTGACCTGCAATTGGGTAGCTGTCGCTGGGCTCTTTGACTTAGCAGCACCATTGCTTTTGCCATTCAAAGTCACCGCTCCATTGGAGGGGCGAGAGTTATGGTTTTTAGCTGTTGTTGTAGCCATAAAGTTTGATTTAATTAAACTACTTCACGGCTAACAGCGCCGTTAGGCGCTCTCAAATTTCATCAAATTTATAATTAGTTTTTTTTTATATCATTAATAATAATAATTAATAGTTTTTCCTGTGAAATAAATTTCTATAATATTTCGGTGTATCTTTTTTTGAGTAGCCGAAATACATAATTATGTATCTTGAGGAAATTAGGTAAATAATTCCTAAGAATTAAGAGGATGTTTGACTGCTGTAGAACTGTTGGCTGATGGCAACGCTCGACCGTAGCCTATCAATGAGAAGAGTACCTTTGAATATTTCTTGCCGTTGAATTTATGCGTACCCTCAATGACTGGCTGGCTTTGGCCCAAAGAGGCATTAAGATTGTCGGGCTGGAGTATTACACCCCCGATCGAATCAGAGTGTTAGCACAGTTCCACAATTGGGGGCAGGAACTGCATTTGCCTGTTTTCTTTTGGAACTCTGGGTACAGTTGCTTGCAGGAAATTGTGAGTTGGGACGGTCAGTGCATCTTACAAAATACTGACTTGCACCCAGATTCTGACGTGCTTCAGTTTCTATTAGAGAGTAGGAGAGAGGGAATTTACATTCTTGAGGGAGTGCTAGATTTTGACGAATCCGGTCAGGTGAGTTCGCGTCTGGGGTTTCAACTGGCAAATGCTTACTATCACTCATCTTGGTCTGCGGTTCCTCAGTTTTGGGTGATGCTGGAAAACTACATACAACTGCCGGTGAACTTGCAGCCGTTGATTCCCGTACTGACGACTCCATTACCGTCCCGAGTTGCAGCGCAAAAGGTGGTGGAGTTGTTTTGCGATCGCAATCCTTGGCTTGGCGACAAAGGCGACGAGGTGTTGCAAGCTGCTCTGGTTCGAGCTTGCCAGGGGTTGCCACAAGGTGAGATCGAGTTGATTTTGGAGCGATCGCTAGCTTTTGCTTCGACTGTGGAGGAAATAGCGCGGTTGGTGCTCGACCACAAGGTTAACAAGCTGCGGGGGCGAGGCTTAGAGTTTATTGCCGAGGCAGATGTGCCGGATGCAGGTGGTTTAGACTTGCTAGACGAGTGGCTGTCAAAGGTGGCTTCTCTGTTGAGTCCAGAAGCAGAGAAATACGGACTCAAATTTCCCAAGGGAATGATTCTCTGGGGGTCGCCGGGTACGGGCAAAAGTCTGAGTGCTAAACTTGCGGCTAAGAAGATGGGAGTACCGCTGTTGGCGGCTGATTGGGGTTCGATTGTCGGTTCTTCCAGACCAGATTTAGCTTTGCGCGAATTGCTGGAACTGACTCAGGCTTTAAGTCCTACAATTCTCTATTGGGATGATTTTGATAAAGGTTTTGCAGGGTGGGATTCCAATGCAGATGGCGGTGTTTCTAGGCGGTTATCGGGGAAGCTTTTAACGTGGATGCAAGAGCATCAATACCCAATTTATATCGTGGCGACAGTTAACCGTTTGGGGATGTTACCGCCGGAATTAATTCGTCGCTTTGATGATATTTTCTTTGTGGATTTGCCTCACGAAGGGGCGATGTACGAGATTTTCAATCTTCATCTCAAAAAATATTTTCCAGAGTTTCGTAATTCTTCAGAGTCGCCTTGGACAGATGATGAGTGGCGGATTTTATTGAGGGATTACAGGCTTTGTACGCCAGCAGAAATTGGTAATGCGGTGAGAAAATGTGCTGAGGAAATCTATTATCGCGATCGGGTACAAGGCAAACAGCCCGATGAATTGAAGGTGACATTGAACGACCTCCGGCAACAGCGTTACCAGTTTACGCCGTCGATGCTGCGGGATGAAGAGCAGATTTTAGCGATTCGCAATCAAGCGACTTATGCTCGATCGGCTAGTGGAGAGGATCGATCGCGATTTTCTATTCCGTTAGAGGAATTGTTTGGTTAGCCAACTTCTGAGGGCTACTCTTGAGAAGGCTGGCTGCTTATAATATTCAAATAGATGGGGAACATCTACCCATCTAAGTATATTTAACTATGCCTGCTTTCACTCCACAGCCTAATAGAGACGCATCGGACACCATTCGAGGATATGTCTATCAGGTCGATCTGACCATTGAGCGTTGGCTTTCTTTGTCACCCGGAGAGTTATTAGAACTAGAGTGTGGCGAAGATATAGATTTAATTTCCCGTTCACTTTCTGGAGAAGAGGAAAGACGACTCGAACAGGTCAAAAACTACAACTCTTCTGTTACGCTTTGGAGTGCTGTCACAGCCATTGCTAATTTTGTTGAGCATCGTGAGAATAATTCACAGCAAAAATTAAAATTTCTTTACACAACAACTGCCTCAGTTACTATAGAAAAACATTCTCCGGAAATGCTTAAGAAAAAACAAGGCATTGTTGTATGGGAACAGATCCGCCAAGGGACTCTAACAGGAATCTCTCAAAATGAAGCTTTAGGAGGCATCCGTATAATTCTAAGTAAGGACTCTAAACCCAAAAAGTTTTCTGAGAAAACTTGGGCAGTATTTCGGAATTTTATCACAGCCGCTAGCAAGGAGGAACTACTCGATCTAATTTGTAGCTTTGAGTGGAGTACGAATACACCAGATCCTCAATCATTAAGAACTTGGATTCTACAAACTCTCATTCGACAAGAATATGCTACAAATGAAATTCAAGCAAACGAGCAGTATCAAAGGCTTTTCCTCTATGTTTTTAAACTACTTTCTCAGCCTGATATCAAACAACTTACAGTAGAAGAGCGAACGCATCAGCTTTCACTTCCCACGCTAAGTGAGAAAGACCGTAACCTGTTGCAAAATCTTATAGTGAGCCTTTTGAACCTTGAATTGCGTGTGGGGACTCTGGAGCAAAATTTTATACAGTTGCCCGATGCGATCGCTTCACAAGTTAATGACCAAGTGCAGCGCTTGATTCAACAGCAGGGTCTTGATGTAGCAATTAATTACTTTCCAACTCCACCCATTATTAGTATTCCTCTGCTTGCAGAGAATCTAAGTCATAGGGAGCAAACTGTCAAATCAATAATAAGCATTTTTAACGATTATAGTTGGATAGCCATTGACGGTATGGCTGGAGCGGGTAAAACCCACCTCGCTATATTAGTGGCTCAAGCTATTGGCACTTGTCGTGCTTGGGTGCGGTTGCGGGACTTAACCCGTAGAGCAGCCTGTCAGCAATTAGATGCGGTCTGTAGGGAACTAACGGGCACAACATCGCAAAGCAATCAATACGAGTGGTACTGCCAGCTATGTGAAAGACTTGGTGAAGGTGCAATGCTAGTGCTGGACGATATGCCAGAACTTTCAGGT
Source organism: Microcoleus sp. AT3-A2 (assembly GCF_036705685.1). Classification (NCBI taxonomy): domain Bacteria; kingdom Bacillati; phylum Cyanobacteriota; class Cyanophyceae; order Oscillatoriales; family Microcoleaceae; genus Microcoleus; species Microcoleus sp. AT3-A2. The sequence goes on along the minus strand of NZ_JAUBVF010000107.1, from coordinate 445 downwards.
AGTGATGAACTTTCAGAAAAACTGATTCAGCTAACGAGAGCGTGCAGATTACATGATGTTCGGATCTTGTCAACCAGCCCCTATGAGCTTCCATTCAGTCTTGAGGAATTTATAGGAAATACAATTCTTCATTCAATGAAAGTTCCACTTTTTACTGATGATGAAGCTGCTGAAATCCTTCAATCTTACGGTGCACCAAGTTCTTTGATTAGTGCAAATTTTCTCAGAGGCATAAACGCAATCGCACAGCAACACCCAGTATTACTTACTACTATTGCACGAGATTTAAGCAAGCACAGTTGGCAACTTAATGAAGAAGTATATGAGAGGCTACTCAAAGGTGAATATCAAGCTGCACTCAACAGCCAGAGGGAGTATGTCACTTTTGTAGTGAGTAATTATACTCATGCAGCTTGTCTCTGATTTCCAATTAAGCCATTCAAGT
>NZ_JAUBVF010000106.1:0-9198 GCF_036705685.1 Microcoleus sp. AT3-A2 | reverse complement strand
TTGAATGGCTTAATTGGAAATCAGAGACAAGCTGCATGAGTATAATTACTCACTACAAAAGTGACATACTCCCGATCATATTGGAGGTATAATTGACTTACTTTCAAATAAAGATATCAAAATTCACAACGTACATCTAAACCCTGATGCAATTAAGGAAAGTAATATTTGGCGAGTTTTACGCATTGCTTTAAAAGACGCACGCCAACGGGGAACTAAAGTTTCATCAGAATTGACAACAACAAAAACTGGGAGTTTAAACATTGGTTCAGTTAATATCGAAGTCCTTGCACCAACACCTGAATTAATTTTAGGTGGTGCTGGAGGAACAGATTTACAGGGACGGAGATTAACGTCTAACTCAATATCAGCAGTTATCGGCATAGTTCACGATTCTCACCGAGTCGCTATACTAGCAGCAGATATTGACAATGTAGGATTTGACAATCTGATTCAAGACCCAAAAAGTTTTAGTGCTGACATACTTATTTTTCCTCATCATGGTGGAAGATCCGGTGGTGGAGATAGCAAAACATTTGCCCAGCAAGTTTGTAGTTTCATCCAACCAAAACTAATCATATTCTCAATTGATCGTAATCGCTTTAGCAATAATCCCCGTGCAGAAATAATAGAAGGATTGCGTTCTTCTGTGCCAGATGCTCATATTTTATGCACCCAATTATCTCAACAATGTGCTGCTAGTGTTCCTAGTTCAAAGCCTACACATTTAAATATTCTTCCTGCTAGAGGATTTATTAGTAATAGTTGTTGCGGAGGAACTATTGTTATCAAAATAGATGGTAGCAGGACGACTTATCCTGAGATTACTTTACATAAAGAATTTGTTAATCAAGTAACTAGCCCAATATGTCGAAAGTTTTGACTCTTCATTTCAGTGCTGAAAACTACTTTGACTATCTGATTCCGATCGCTCCCAATCCCTACTCCTCCCCTCTATCCTATCTAGCTCATCTGCCACCACTGCCCAAAAATCAATATCTTCAGAGGAAATCCCCTGAGCTAAAACCAAATCTTCTCCACGAACCTTGATTAACTCCCCTCGCGCAAAAACAGTCAGAGAAGACACCGAAACCCCCTCCGACTCTTCCACGATCAGATCGTACAAATCTCCTACCCAAACGCGAGTGTACTCATCAGTCTCTTCCACGCGATCGCGTGCATAATTGAGTAAATACTCAAAAGCTCTTTGAACCGTTGGCAGAATAGACTCAGCCATTTTTACCTGCTGAATGTCCATTGTGACTGCTGGCAATACCGAATCAGCATTCAAATCGCCGACTTGCGGCTTCGGAATTATCGGCTCTAGCCATTTAGAGAACATGGCCAAATCCTCAGAGTTTTCTTTAACAGTTGCACTCAACTCCTCTGCATCGCCATAAGACAAAGCGCTTTGCACTTCACCCTCTAAAGTTATCCGCAGCACGATGTGGCTGTCTCGATCTGAAATCACCCTGATTGCGTCACCCTCCTCTAAAAATACTGTCCAATCTTCTATAATCTTGGATTTCCCCAGCTTCAACTGTTGATAGCCATCTAATAAAGCCCTAGATAGCAAATTCTCTAGCTCTAAGCGCTCTTCTTCTTCCAGCTTTACTACCTCTTCTGTAAACTGTTCTCGGACTCCCTCTTGACTTTCATTCTGATCTTTCAAAATAGCCGAATTGCTTAAAGCCAGAGGTACTATTAGTTCGCTAGAATCAGAGCGATCGCTCTTTAAATCTTGCTCCTGTATTTCAGCTAAAGCCCCCGCTTCTGTCGATCGCGAATCAGCGTCATCGCCCTCTGCTTCACTACCCAGCGTCCCAACTTGATTGTCACCATCTGCTTGCGAAAGCCAAACCAGCAAATTTTGTTTTGGTTGCCCATCTTGCCTATTTGAAGAGGATAATCCTTTAAGCTCAAGAACTCGGCGCTCCCAATCTTTGTTTAATTCGATGAAATTGGCTGCGTTAGTTTTTACCAAACTGATTTGAGCATAGGCATATTTCTCACCTGCCAAGGAGAGGGCAAAATCAATAGCAGCGAGGCAACCGTGATAGAAATCTTGAGTCTCGCCGATGCAGATGCAATCTTCTATATCGGGTTCGCAATGAGTTTCTCTTCCAATTTGTCTGAGTTGAGAAATAGAGCTAGTCGGCAACCTACAAATTGATAGCTTACAGTCGCCTCCTCCTGAATTTGAACTTAGATGTTGTTGGGGCGGATCATCTCCTCCATCATCGATAAAAGTTGCTATTTTAGCTTCTAAAAGGCTGAGTGTTTGTACCCCGCCTTCTTCATCTATTAACTTGACTGCCCGATCCAATCCTGCAAGCAATCCCTGATAAAAATCTTGGGTTTCTCCAGCTATCGATCGGTCAGTTGCTATCTTCTCAAAAAAAGCTAACCCTATTTGTTTTAACCTCAAAATATACTCAGGAGAAAATCTCTGCATCGTGCCTAAAAACATAAGCGTACCGCCACCTAAAAGCGCGTCGATCTTTTAGCCATCAACCTATCATGCGCTGTTGTCGTTCTCAGTAAGCCTTTAGTTGTAACTAACTTTAGTTCTCAAGGCATAGAACATTAAAGCGGTACTTGTTGTCTCAAAAAGTAGCGATCGCGAAAAAAAGCCGTCAAACAAATTCCTATTGCTATAGCTAGCTGAAATTAGAACAAACAACAACCCCTCGGACGATAGTTTCTGCATCTGAATGGCGTTTGAATAGTCCGCAAGATTAATATTGTCGATGACTTTTGAGGTGGGAAATTAGGAGGGACGGCGGATTTAGTTTACAGCCTTTAGCTTTTAGCTTAAATCAGTAACTTTTACTGTCAACAGGAGAACGGCGTTCCCATGCAGTTTGACCATCAACACAGCTCTCAACAGCCTGTATCGGCCGATCCGCTGCGGCACAGCAGGAGGCACATACTAGCATCCGTCCTATTGCTACTGGACAGCGATCGCGCTTTTGCCGACTGGTCTCTCCCCCAACTACCTCACGTCTCAGGATTTACCTACAAAGGAAATCGCTTTTTGGTAGCAACTCACAAAGAGGCTGAGCAAATAGTTTGGGGGTGGATCGAGCATAATTTATGGGCAGTAGCCAATACTGATGAAGATATTGACTTGCTGCTCCAGCACTTGCAAATTTCCCCATCTCTAGTTGAAGCATTTAATGGACAAGCTGCTATCAATTACCTTCGGACAGTTCATCCTAGAAAATTTTGCAAGCTTCTGTCCCCTGCCATAGCCAATCCCACCCAGTTCGTGCAAGCTCTGTTTGAGAACCGCAGCAGACCGGGATTGGTTAAACGCGCCATTTGTGAGTCAGCCCAGTTCTCGCCTCTGGCTTGGACAGAAGTGGAACGGGCCGGATATCTCATTTACTGCATTGTTAACCAACCAGAGGTACTTCCTGGCTCGCTCAAACTAACAATCAACTATCCTTATCCCTACAAGTCAATGAAAGAGAGAGCTTAGAAGTATTTAGCGTCACCGGCCAGCATTTATACCCGACCGCATTGCCGTTGTCTTTTACAGCAACGGCATGGTCGCTGTTGCCAATTGCCTTTTCGAGTGGGAAAAAATAAAAAAATTCCTAATGCGCCTTCAGAGATATCACTTTTATATGAGAGTATAACTATAGTTTTTCTACAAGACGGTCTGGGGATAGTGACGGTTCATGCCTAAAGCGCAGACATTCCCAAACTTCAACAAGAGTGCAAATATGCTTACAGTTTTAACCGCCGCCTCCTTTTGCACGCAGGATTGGAACAATGGCGGCACGCTACAGGAGGGCAACTCATGACAAAGATAATCTCGCTGTTCAACCAAGCAGGCGGTGTGGGGAAAACCACGATCGCGCTCAATCTCGGCTACCACCTCTCAAAGCGAGGCCGCAAGGTTCTTCTCATCGATATCGATCCTCAAGGTTCTCTGACGCTCTTCATGGGGGTTGACTCTCAGAATTTGGATAAAACTGTGTTTGATGCCATTGTCAATGAGGAGCCTATGCCCATCCACACGGGCATTCACGGTATGGATTTGGCTCCTACCAACATCAACCTCAGCGCGGCTGAAATTCAACTGGTTAACATGGATTTTCGGGAAGTTCGTCTCAAGGATGCGATCGCCCCAATTCAAGACAACTACGATTTTATCCTCATAGATTGCCCCCCCAGTTTAGGGCTTCTCAGCTACATCAGCCTGGTAGCCGCTACTCACGTCTTAGTCCCCGTTGAGACTCACTACAAAGCCTTTGAGGGTACCAACCTCCTGTTGCAAACAGTAGCGAGAATCAGAAAGAAAGGAAACCGCTCTTTGCAGATAGCTGGTTTTGTTCCCTCCCGCTATGCTGCTACCAACTCTCAGGACAAGCGGACTCTCAAGGCTATGAGCGAGCAGTTTACGACCTTCGGCCCCGTTTACGCCCCCATCCCGCGAATAACTGCTTTCGCGGATGCTTCCGAGAAACAAGTCCCGCTTGCTGTTTACGAACCTAAAAATCCCGTCGTCAAAATATTAGACCAGCTAGCAGCCAAGATGGAGAAACTCAATGTCAAGTAAGAATGACCAGCCCTATAAAGGTAAGGCAAATTTGAGCGTTTTATTTGGAGATGATGAAGTGGTAGAACCAACGGCAGAAAAACTGCTCTCGATTGAGTCGATAAAGCTTCCATCTTCTCAACCTCGCCGATACTTCGACTCCCAAACAATGCAGGCTTTGGTTCAGTCAGTAAAAACTGATGGAATTCTCCAACCTCTATTAGTCCGTCCTTTGGGAGATGAAAAATACGAGCTAGTAGCAGGCGAAAGGCGGTATAGAGCTGCTAGAGAAGTGGGGTTGACAGAAGTCCCTGCGATCGTTCGGGACTTGACCCAACAGCAAGCTCTGCGCGTCGCATTAGTTGAGAACCTCCAGCGGGAAGACCTCAACCCAGTCGAAGAAACGGAGGGTATCTTGCAACTGCTCTCCCATCACCTCGAATACGATCTAGAAGAGGTGGTGCGGCTGTTATACCGGATGCAAAATGACGCACAGAGGATGAATGATAACGTTATCATTCATCATGAAATGCAATTAGTCGTCAAGGTTTTTAGCGGATTGGGGCGGATGTCGTGGGAGTCTTTTGTCAGCAACAGACTGGGACTGCTGAAGCTGCCGACAGACATCCAAGAAGCGCTGCGCCGGGGTCAGATCGAGTACACTAAGGCGCGAGCGATCGCCCAAGTTAAAGACGAGCAGGCAAGAAAGTCGCTTCTCGAAGCCGCGATCGCTCTTAGCCTATCTTTAACTCAGATTAAAGAACGCATCGCGGATTTAAAGGCAGGTACTTCGGGAGAAGTACCGGAAGAAAATCTGAAAACCAAAATAAAGGGAGCTTTAACAAAAGCGAACAAGTCCAAAGCTTGGAGCGATCCGAAGAAGCAGAAGCGCCTCCAAAAAATCCTAACAGAGCTAGAATCCCTCTTAGCAGATTAGAAAAAGCAAGGACGATCGCGCATCCACACAATCCCTAGAACCGGAGTCGAGGCAAAAAAATTAATAATTGAAGGGGATGGTTGTACCCATTCACAAGCAGAAGCGAGAAGACAATTATAATGAATCAAATATTCGGCTTCTAGCTTCTGCCTTCAGAGTTCGCTTGAAGGCTCTCTTCAGACTTGGTTTTGTAAGACCCAGAAGCAATCTTTCAGCAGCTCGTTATACCAACCGGACTCCTGAGAAACAGATCGTTATTTTGGTGGTTTTCTGGCTTAACTCGCGATCGCGCGGCGTGCTGGGTTTGGTATTATTTCTGCGCTCGCTGTTCGGAGTTAAAGTTTAAATTTTTGTTAAAAATGCCCTGTCAAGCGAGAAGACGGGAACTTTTGGCGATCGGTCCGATACAGGCGATCGCGCGCGCCGAACGGAACAATTATTGTAAAAAGACTCGGGGAACAATAATTCTCCAACAGTGTCAATGAATGAGTAATCAGCTTGCCGGCAGTGAATGAGAAATCAGCTTTTAGGTAGAATTCACTCGAGTTTGGCAGTTGATAGATTGGAGGTCTAGAATTTAGAGATGAAACAGAAAAACGCCAACTCAAGCGAAGTGCAAGCGAAAGTTGACTGCCATGCCACAAACTAACACTCTTTCAAACCGCAGCCGACTTTCACCGCCGGCAAACTCTCAAACCCAGTCAGAATATTTTTTGGAAGATTTTCAAAAGTCATTGAATGCTTTGGCTTGTGCCTGGAACAAGTATCAGCCAAACGATGCGCTATCGAAGGACAGAAAACAAGACTTAGATTGGCTTGAATCAACGCTGCAAGAATACAAAATTTCCATCCAAACTTCAGCTAGCAGGCAAGAGTTTTGCAAAGGTTGCAAGGATGGCAAACAAAGCAGGAGAACAATTTCTGACTTCAGCTCGCCTTGCGCTACACGAACCTTGTTCAAAGCGCTCGCGAATCCAAAAAATGCTCAAATATACGAGCTGGGGTTTCAAGTAGGATGGCGGTACGTTCGACTCAAGGACTACTTGCTGCGAATCAGAAAGCAGCGAAAGTTGGAAGAATCCAAGCAGGATCAAGATTATCGACAATTTTTAAGTTTTATCCGCCAAAAGGCTGATTCAGAAGATATGGACTCGTTCGTAAGTTTTGGATGGAGGCGGGAGAAAAAGCCAGGACAATGAGAGATAAACCCAGTAAAATCTTGGCGGTTGACGATACAACTGACAACTTATTTATCATGCAGGCTATCCTCTCTGAAGAAGGCTATTGCGTCAGCACGAGTTCCAGTGGACTTGATGCTTTAGAAGCGGTTGAGGAGTCGCCACCGGATTTACTGCTATTGGATGTAATGATGCCAGAAGTAGACGGTTACGAAGTGACTTACAGAATTCGCTCAAATCCTCAACTTCCCTTTATCCCGATCTTGTTAATTGCAGATGATAACTCAATGACCGTAGCAGATGGACTCGACTTGGGCGCAGACGATTTCGTTTGCAAGCCCATCCAGGTAAATGAGTTGCTGGCTCGTGTCCGCAGCCTCCTCCGGCTCAAACACAGTATAGATGCGATGCAGGAAGTGACCAAGGCGCGAGAGGATTTTGTGTCTCGTCTCACCCACGACTTGCGGATTCCCCTTGTTGCCGCTGATAGAATGCTGGCCCTACTCCAACGAGGAAAATTCGGCGAACTGCCCCTTCAAGCGGTAGAGGCGATCGCCACCATCGGCAGCAGCAACCAAAATTTGCTTTCCTTAGTCAATACTTTACTGGAGGTTCACCGATTTGAATCGGGTTGCAAGACTCTCGCGATCGCCCCCTTTGACCTCAAAAAACTCGTCAAAGAAGTTGTCAAGGAACTGGAAGCTGTGGCTATTGACAAAGGACTTGTCCTAACCTGCGAAGAGCCAGACTCGCAACCGCTGCGGATTGAGGGCGATCGCCTGGAACTCCGCCGAGTCATCACCAACTTAGTCGGAAATGCCATTAAATTCACCGATTTTGGTTGTGTCAAAATCGTTGTCCGTCCAGATGCCGATTCGGTAAGCATTAGCGTAGAAGACACCGGCCCCGGCATCAGAATCTCAGAACAAGCCGCGCTGTTTGAACGATTCCGCACCGGAAACCATGCCGGAGCAGGTTGCGGCCTGGGGCTGCACTTGTCTCGCCGGATTGTAGAAGCCCACTCTGGCAGTATTGACGTGGCATCAACGGTGGGTCAAGGCAGCACATTTACTGTACGGCTCCCCATCTCGCTCTAAAAGTCTTGTTTGGATACAAAAGAGCGCATAGGTTCTACCTTGGGCACACCCGTGTTACTGAATTACAATTGTCCTTTTTTTGAATAAACCAACCATGAATAAAATTAGCGTTGCCTTAATTGAAGACCATCACTTGACAAGAGCCGGAATCAAAGCCGCTTTAGAAGACTGCGAAGAACTCCAATTTATCGGAGAAGCAGCTAACGGCCTGCAAGGGATAACTTTACTGGAGAAAACCCGGCCTGACGTAGCGATCGTCGATATCGGACTGCCGGGGTTGGTAGACGGGATTGAACTAACAAAAAGGTTCAAAGATTACATAAAAAATCCCGAAACCAACAGCGTGGATAACCAACCGAAAGTGTTGATTTTGACGATGCAGGATAACGAAGAATCGGTGCTGGCAGCTTTTGCAGCGGGTGCTGACTCTTACTGCATGAAAGATGTCAGTTTTGAAAAGTTAGTGGAAGCTGTTGTTGAGACAAATGCTGGTGAAAACTGGATCGATTCTTCAATTGCTAGAATCGTTTTGGCTCGCATGAATAACCCTTTCAAGGAAGCTGTCAACAAAGCCGCCATCTCCACTGTGTCAATCAATGGAGTCGATCCAGAGTACAGCCAGTCATTAATGGCGAATCCTTTAACAGAACGAGAAAAAGAGGTTATAGAGTTGATTGTCGAAGGGTGCAGCAATGAGGAAATCTGCAAGCAGCTATACATTTCCCTCGGTACTGTGAAAACTCACGTGCGTAACATCCTCAATAAGCTGTCTTGCGACGATCGCACTCAAGCTGCTGTCAGAGCTCTTCGCGCGGGTTTAGTTGACTAAATCCGCTTCAAGAGCAACCGCTTGGTGGATAATACAACAGAGAGGTTCCAGCAATCTAAGCTATCTAGGCGAGGGTCGCGATTAGAGGAGATGCAGTGCCAGTTAATGCCGACAAACCACACTTGTGGAAACCCGATATTGCCCTGTCGGTAGACTTTTACAACAATTGGTTCATGCTGTTCGCTCCAAAAGCCTACCGCGACACTCGCATTGTTACAACTCAACAAGTTAAATCCGCCCTAGCAGAGACAGCCAATCTGAGCAACATCACGTCCGCCCTGCTGCGACAGCATCCAGAGGTTTTGCCCATTTTACGCATGGCGGCAGCGCCGCCAATTGCGCGAGATCGCCTGATCGGTTTAGCAGGAGTATCGCCAAACCTGGTCAAAAATATGGAAGAGAAACAGCGAATTCCGCCCCGGGCAGACATTGCAACTCTGGATGCTGAACTCACAAAAATTAGTCAAATTATTGCACGGCTGCTCGACAAAGATATTTTTCCTTGGCTAGAAAGCGGACATCAACCGACTGATAAGTAGTCAGACACAATTAATTACACAAATACATAGTAGAATGATATTTCCGGCAAAATTATGAGTTAATTACAG
>NZ_JAUBVF010000105.1:0-9257 GCF_036705685.1 Microcoleus sp. AT3-A2 | reverse complement strand
GCTAGTTTTCATAAAAAAGCAGAGACTTTGCAGAAAATAGCGTCAGAGATGCCGAATCTAATCATAGAGTTTTTGCCCAAGTATAGCCCTGACTATAACCTAGTTGAATTAGTATGGCATTCCGCAAAGGAATATGTTGCTAATAGATTATTTGAATCCATTGAAAAACTAGAATCACTGTTACATAAACTTTTAAATGAAGGAGAATTAATTATGAAATGGAACCGAAAGATCAAAAACAAAGGTAACGCGAGTTAATGCAGTTTAGATGTCGAACAGCTTAAAACAAGATTTACTTACTCTTGATATAGTCGAATTTGATTAATAATTATAATTAAGCTTGTAGTAAAATATCAAACTCCTCGCTCCCGGTTCGGGCGCACGAAAAACAAATTTATGATTAGCGATTAACCGGAATCGAACTGAGTCAGGAACCGTTTTTTTTAGTAGCTGTATAGTTATTAAACCAATAATTTGGGCTGAGACCCGGTTTTTCTGGGTAAGTCTATTTAAGCAAAAAGATGCGATCGAACTTAGGACAACTCCAGTCTCCGAAAAAATCCCTCAATCCCTCGCACCCGTCGCCTTTGTGTCAGAAAAATTGACCGCCAAATAATAGTCTACACTCCGCCTGCTAAGGGCTGTTCCCTCCTTATGATAGATAACACTGATGTCGGTAAACCTGTTATATTTGGAGTATGTAGGCAAGTTTCCTGACTACAGGTACTTGCACGTAAATGAGTCAGAGTGTCTGCTTCGAGACTATACTTCGGCGAACAACTACCAAACCACACCTTAATGCAAGTTATGAACAGCCAAAAAGTCAGCGTAATCATTCCTGCATTCAATGCTGCCGACACTCTGGCCGAGACAGTTGCTTCCGTACTCAATGGCACCCACAAGAATCTAGAAATTTTAATTGTTGATGACTGCTCTACTGACGCTACTGACAAAGTTGCTGCTAAGCTGGTCGAGCAAGATTCGAGAATTCAATACTTCAGGAATCCCCAAAATTACGGGGTTTCTAAGTCGAGAAATTTAATGATATATCGCGCCATAGGCGAGTATGTAGCGTTTATCGACAGCGACGATACCTGGGAACCCCATAAGTTAGAAGTTTGTTTGAAGATGCTCGCAGACAATCCCGAAGTCAAAGCTGTGGCTCACGCTTTGCGATATTTAGACAAGCACGGTAAGAAGTTGAGTTATATTCCCACCTATCCTACAACTAAAGCAGAAATGCAGGCGATTAAGGAGACAGGCGAAAGTCCTTGGGTTTTCCCGTCTTCTGTTGTAGTCCATCGCTCCATTCTTCTCAAAGAAGGGGGGTTTGCAGAAGATTGGCAGGTAGGAGAAGATACAGAATTATTTACCAAACTTGCTCAAAAGTACGGCTTGCTAGCGGCGACAGAACCTTTGGGAAATTATCGAATTAGAGGAAACTCTCTCACGGATAAGCACTGGCTGAAGAAGCGCATAGCTTCTGATTGTGTCAAGGAAAACCAATTGCGGCGCTTGCGGGGAGAAAAAGAGTTATCACTCCACGAGTACGAACAGTTATGTTTTAAAAATTTGCCGCTTTTACAAAGGCTTAACAAATTTAGAGAAGTTTTGGCACTGCACTACATGAGAAAGCTGGGACAAAGTTGGTTAAATCAGGAGATTTTGCCTACTATTGTTTACGGCATCGCTACCACATTGCTCAATCCTCAAGCTACTGTACACAAGTGGAAATGGATGAAGACTCACGAAAAGTTGAGTCATCAAACCGCAGAAGGTATCAGTCATTCGCCACAATTAAACCCCCAGCGATCGTCTGAAATCGAGGGGCTGTCCTAAAGGATGTTATAGTTGTATGCGGGTTTACTCAAGAAATTAGGTGCTGCCAATAAAGCCGAATCGACGCCGATCGCCCAGGGGCTGGTTAATACGCGACATTCGGGTTTTGAGCCCTATTTGACTGTTAATATCCTGTCGGGTCAATTACCCGCAAGACTAGCTACAGCGGCTTGCAGCCGTGCGGTGGGACAGGATATACAAATCTTTGAAAGGCTCGATCGGATGTCATCCTTGATTTATTGTGCCACTAGCTTCAACCCTATACAGGGCGCTAACAGCAGCGATCGCCAGCCGTGCTATTTACCCCCAAAACAGTTAAAATAAATAATGTATAAGTAAAAAGGAAAGTTTTTGGAATTAAAAAATGGGTAGCAAACCCCTTTTTGATGCAGAAAATAAAAGCAAAAATTTATAAAACATTCTGCCTTTTACCTTCAGAGGACGATCGCATTTTTACTTTGAATTAGATTGAATTTATGGACTGGCAAGAAATTTCTGGCAATTGGGTATTAATTCCTTCAAGACCGATCGCGATCGTACATTTTCTCGGCGGTGCATTTGTGGCGACAGCACCGCAACTCACCTATCGCTGGCTGTTAGAGGCTTTGGGGAATCAAGGATATGTTGTTGTAGCAACACCGTTTGTCAATACTTTGGATCATATTGCGATCGCCCGCGATGTCCTCAACAAATTTGAAAATGCCCTCGATCGCCTGCGCGCCACTAAATTGCTCAAATCTTCCTATCTCCCCGTTTACGGTATGGGACACAGCATGGGATGCAAACTGCACTTGCTGATCGGTTCTGTATTTGACGTAGAAAGGGCAGGCAATATTCTGATTTCTTTCAACAATTATGCGGCATCCGAAGCAATCCCGATCGTCGAGCAAATTTCCCCCGTCTTTAACGTTGAGTTTACCCCTTCGCCGCAAGAGACTAATCGCCTCGTCCAAGATAGCTATCAAATTCGGCGCAATCTTTTAGTCAAATTTAACGGCGACAACATCGACCAAACCCTGCTGTTGACCAAACTGCTGAAAGCACGATTTCCCGACATGATTACTGTTCAGACTCTAGCGGGCAACCATCAAACACCCTTGGGTCAAGATGTTAGTTGGCCTGTGGGTCAAATTTTTACGCCCTTCGACGCGATCGGGCAATGGGTCAAACAAGAAGTGTATCGAGAATTAAATGAATTAAAACGGACAATTCTGCTGTGGCTTAATCCTACGTCCCGCGTTTGAGATTTGAGATTTGAAATTGTGGAAGTGCTCCCACGGATAAATCTGGGAGCTGGTGATTCAGACACATAGCATAAAGTTACAGCTAACGTTCCAGAAAGCCAACTCCTGAGCGGGGTTGGGATGATGGACAGCATATAAAACAGCCGGTCTCCTTAACCTATATATCAGCCTGAATTCAGTATTAATACAGTGGCATTTTAGCTCGCGGGTGAGCTTAGATTGTTAAAGGGATGTCTGAGCTATGCACTCATAGCGGCGATGATCCTACTTTTCCGACTTTTCCGACTTGAAAGATCCGACTTTTCCGACTGACAGGAGCCTAAGTGGTGAGTCAACATGGTGATAGGTGCATCTAAGGCTAAGTAAATTACTGCCTAAATTAATCGCAAGTTGTTTGTCCACCTAGAGTTTCAGGCTCCAGAGATGTTAAGTTGTAGTTCTGCATCGATCCCTTCCTCATGCACTCAAGATATAGATTCAGTTTTTTGGAAATTATGGCAGGATAATCAAGATTATCTTTACCGCTGCTGTCGCAAGTGGATGGGCAACCCAACCGATGCTGAAGATGCCCTCAGTCGGGCGATGCTCAAAGCTTGGGAAAAAGTAAGAGATTGTACGGATAATATCAAAAACTTTAAGGCTTGGTTAACCAAACTGACTTATAACCTGTGCGCCGATATTCATCGAGAGCGCAACAGGGGTGCAGTAGGAGTTGACAGTTTAGACACCATTGCTATAGGAAACGAAACCGAATTAATTAGCCAAGAGGAAACACCAGTTCGCGCTGCATAGCAGCGCGAACTAAAATTATTTTTTCGTGGGGCAATAGATGAGTTGCCCGATAGATTGCGCGAGACTTTTCTTCTCCATTTTGAATCAGGGCTATCTTATCCAGATATTGCCGAACAACTTAATATTTCCTACGATAACGTCCGCAAGCGCATTTCCCAGGCGCGGGCAATTTTGCGTCAGCGGTTCAATGAAAATTTCGGCGAAGATGGGACTGACTCGGATTTTTCTAATCCTAAGTCGAGGGTTTCTCCTCAGTCTGCCAAACCACGGAAGTCGAAGAAGACTGCTCAAAAAGAACCCGTTGCGCGCGAGATAATCTTATCTGGGGAGTTAGAAGAAGTACAAATTGTGGCTGGTGTAGAATTACCAGAGGCGGCGCTGTCTGTTAGGCAGATTGAGCCTGTTTTAGTTGATGCTCAACCTGATGAGAAGTTAGAGGAAATAGAGATTGTTGCTGATGGGGAACCCCAGTCGGTGGCGCTGTCTGTACCGCACAGAGAAAAGCTGGAACTAGAGGAAAGGATGAAGGGCGAGAAACCGGGTTTCTTTAGCTGTAGCAGCGAAATCTCGGTCTTTCCCTCGTCTTCTCAATGGGCGATTCCGCTTAGGCGTATAGCTTCGCGAAGCGCTTTGAAGCAATTGCTAATCGGGGTTTCTCTAGCTTGGAGTAGCGAAATTTTAAATTTTGGCATCCCCCATTCCAGAAACCGGGTTTCTGAGATTGCTAACAGGGGGGCGAGGAGTGTTAATAAAGGGATAGATTCAACCTAAATTCAAGCAATATATTTTCACCTGATAATTCTGTAGGAAGATTTCGCACTTCTACACTTTGTCCTTGACGATAAATTTCTACTTGTTGCTGTTGGGGGTTAATTAACCATCCCAATTGCACCCCTGCGTCCATATATTCCCGCATTTTGTCACGCAACATTTCTAAATCATCTGTTGCTGACCTTAATTCGATCGCAAAATCGGGTGCGATGGGGGGAAATTTGCGCCGTTGTTCGGGTGTGAGTGTTCCCAGCGTTCGCGCTGAATCCAAGTGGCATCAGGAGAACGATCAGCGCCATTGGGTAACTTAAATACAGTGGAGGAACTGAAGGTATAACCCAGGTTGGTTTGCCGATTGCAGATAACTAAATCAGCAATCAGGTCAGCTTCTCGATTTCCGCTATCTCCGCCAACGGGGGACATAATAATTAATTCTCCTTTGGCCGTTCGTTCAAACTGTAACTCGCGGTTATTTTGACATAACTGATAGAACTGTTTGTCTGGCAGGTGAACGGTTCTAGGTTTAATGTCAACGGTGTCTAGGTTTAGTGTCAAAGGACTCATAACTTTACACCTAGCCCGAATAGTAGTGAAAATTATATCGTGCTATTCCTTGACAATAGAAGACTGGTGTGGTATTCCTCGACAACGCCTGCCTACCTCTGCTGGAAGAGGGGCGCATCTTTGGGGCGGTTTTATCGGGTGGGGCGAGTTTCAAAAATTTGTGCCGTGTAAGAATTCACAATTTGGCTTCGGGAAGCGTCTTATTTATAGGTGAGCGATGCTGCGCCAGCATTAAGCAACTTAAGGGACTAGAGAAAAGCTCTCCAATTCCCAGTTGGAGTTCACCCTCTAGTTTTGTCATAAAAACTCAGGTCACTTGATATGCCACAAAAATTATCTTTTCTATCCCCCCGAAAATTCGTTCCAGAGATGCTGCTCGAAACTACAGAATTTTTTAGAATTGACGGAGAACGCTTATCTCAAATAATGTGGGAAGCCGCCATGCCTATTGCGGAACAAGCGATGCAAACTTGTCATATTCAAGGCATTAAGTATGGTGACCTCGACCCCAACAAGTACGGCTTCTATACAGTGCAAGATGCTATTTATTGCTATCAAGCCACAGAGCAGTACAGAAGATTGGCTGACACTGCTACAGATGCAACAATTAAACAATTTGCCGAAGAACGTTGCAAAAGCTATGAGAAATATACGAAAAGCTTATTTGACAAATGGTGTATCAACAATCCGAGTGGCATAAACCTGTCCTCAGAACTTCAACAATACATCAACTACAAGTCAGAGGTTTTAAAGAGTCACTCATCGGCTTATTTTCTAGTATCTAATATTCCCTGTTTGCGTCTTTGGACATGGCTGGCAAATCAATTACAAAATCGTCTGGTAGGTCCGGCAAATTTATACAGTTTTTGGATTCAAGATAATTTAAGTGATCAAAGCGCCCGCAGGTTGGAAGAGTTTGTTGATAGCAAGGCAAGCGAACTGGATGTCAATGAAGCCATTGCTGTATACAAAAGGTGTATGCAAGGAGAGTTAGAATTTTTCGCGTTGGCTGGAAAAGTCAGATACTACCTACAAGAAGGTGATTTTTTACTACCAGGAGACCGATTATTTTCACAAAGCAAAAACTATCAGCTTATTTATCAGGAAGATGGGAATTTAGTAGTTTATGATTCTTCAACTGAAAAGCCTATATGGGCTTCCAACACAAAAGGAAGTTATGCCTGGAGAACCTATATGCAGGATGACGGCAACTTTGTCGTTTATACAGACCACGCCAAGCCGGTTTGGTCGTCTGGCGTTTATGAATCTCAATACAAAGGCAGCAAGCTGTTTGTGGAAGATAATGGCAATTTAGTCATAAAAGACTGCAATAACAATCCTATATGGAACAGTAAAAATTAAACTTTGTACATGAAAAGCGATCGCCCCACAACCTGATTAAATTTCCACATCAGAAGGGCGATCGCCTTAAGTAAAAACAAACTCTGAATTTACCCACCTAAAAATACCAAGCTGAAAATCAGATTACCTTAAACCTCCTAACAAACAGAACAGGTTTTCAATTTATGAAGAGTATCAACAAGGTTAAGCGCATTTTTCCTACAGAACTTGTTGTTGACAGCCAGGTTTTTTATGACATCCAAAAGCCCAATCTAGTAAAAATTTTCCTCTTTTCTTCTTTTAATCTTAGTGCATATGTCCTATTATGCTGGATTGGAGTTATGCTCCACAATTGGTTAGTTTGGCCGCTCCTTTGGTGTTTTCAAGGTTTCATTTTCTCTGGTTTTATTGCACCTGTACACGAATGTGTCCACAATAACTTAAGTAGCTCTGTCAAAGTTAATCGTTTAATAGGAGTAGTATGGTCATTACCAATTATTCTAAACTTTTCATCTTATAAATACAAGCATCTTGAGCATCACAAATATACCCGTATTGTGGGTGATACATCAAATTTTGATGATTACTCAAGCTTAGGAGGGTATTTCCTGGACTTATTCGTATTAAATGTTGTCAATTATGTCTTACAGTTAACTAATATAATACTTGAAAATTTTCCTAATTACATACATTTAGAGAAAGCACGTCGTGATATTCAGATTGACAACTTAGCTTTATTAGGGTGGATAGCTCTAGTCGTTACTTCTACTATTGTATGGACTAAATTCACTTTTCTGTTCTACTGGTGTCCACTCCTAATGTCCTTCCCTAGCGCATTTTTGACTGCTATTCCAGAACATTATGGTTGTGATAAAACTTCCAATCCTCTCGACAATACTCGAACCACCTTGTCTAATTCATTTGTCCGATGTGTGATGTGGAATGCAAATTATCATGCTGAACACCATGTTTATCCTTCAGTGCCATCTCATAATCTGCCTATTCTCCATACATTAATTGGCAAATACTTTCAGTACCAAGAGCAATCATATTTTCTATTTCACCTAAAAATCATTCAAGGTTTACTAAATAAAGACAACACTCTCAAAAAAAATAATTATCAACAGTAGTTAAAAGTTCAAGTACATCAACTATTAATATACAACTAACATGCTGGAAATCAGATTAGCTCAAACCCCTGAAGAAAAAGAACAGGTTTTCAAATTACGTTATCAAATTTATGTAGAAGAACTGGGATATGCCCAACACTATACGAACCACCAACAGCAGAAAATAGAAGAACCACTAGATAAATATGGCAATATATTTGTAGCTTTTCAAAATGGTAAATTGGTGGGAACTGCTAGAAGTAACTATACTATAAAATCCGATTTAGGGTACTATGCAGAGCTTTATCACATCAGTAAAATTGCCGGAGAGGCACATTTCTTTGATACATCAATTGGCACAAAATTTATGATTCAAAAACATCTGAGAGGAAGCCGAATAGCTTTGAGTCTAATGCAGGCATATTACTATCAACTCCTGCAAGATCAAATTAAATTTGATTTTATAGACTGCGAACCTCACATGATTGCTTTCTTTCAAAGACTAGGCTATCAACCCATTGATATGATAAATCACCCAGAATATGGGAGTGGTCTTGCCATGATGTTAGATGTCTTTAATTTACAACATCTAGAGCGAGTTAAATCACCTTTTCAACGTCTGTATACAAACTTCGTGGAATCAAAAGAATGTCAGTATAGCATTTAATGAATCAAAATGAAGTTTAACTCAATCAAGCTTTTGTTTTTCAGTTATGTAATTTTTCCAAGGTAATCGAAAAAATGAAATCAATTCAACAACTCAAAAATTTACAGAATTCGGATAAAGAGATACTTGTGTGGGCATTCATTCCCTGTTTATCTCTAGAGCAAAATTTTTCTAACGAAGAATTTGATCCTGCATATTTTCAGCAAGAACTAGCAGAGGTTTTTGCGGAACTGAATGTGGAATGGAAGTTTAAGCTAATCACCTTAGAGAATATGACTGCGGTGATTGAAGAAGTTGCTGCTTCCCAAGCCCAATATTTCCCAGTTGTACTGAACTACTGTGCGGGGCTTGATGAAATTGATGGATATCCGGGGGCTTCTGTTGTCAAATTATTGGAAGCTAAAGGTATTCCCTTCACGGGTGCAGATTCTCAATTTTTTAAAATGGGGGACTCTAAGATATTGATGAAACAGGCTTTTGTTGAGGCAGGAGTTTCAACTGCACCATCTGAAGTGATTAACAATGTGAATAGCATTTGGGGATTATGCGATCGCCTTGTACCTCCACTGATCGTCAAACCGTCAGCTTCGTTTGGCACTAGAGGAATTTCCTTAAAATCTGTTGTCCACACTGATGAAGAAGCGATCGCTCGATTTGAGGATCTACAGCAAGGACAACATGGGATGCAGATTCCAGCAGATAGTATCTTTGTAGAACGATTTATCAAAGGTCGAGAATTTACGGTTTTAGTCATAGGGACTGCTCAACATCCAGAGGGAATAAAGATTTATCCACCTCTAGAAGCTGCTTTTCACTCTGGTGTACCTGAAAAAGAGCGATTTTATACCCGTGAGCATTTGTGACAAGTTAAGAAAAAGTGCAAATTGTCAAGGGGGTAGACCAAAAAAGGTAAAATAGGATGAAACCTTT
>NZ_JAUBVF010000104.1:0-9322 GCF_036705685.1 Microcoleus sp. AT3-A2 | reverse complement strand
ATTTGATGTTTAGTAATTGGCAGGTTGTTGTTGAATTAATGTCTTTGTCTCCACATAAACTACCTAATTATCAACAATAAGAGCTATGAGGCTTATTCTATCAGCGTTATAGACGACTTGTCGCCCCGACAGAGCAAGATACCATTGCCAATTCACCTTTTTTGTCACTTAAATTTCCTCTTGCATTTCTGTAGTTGCTAAAACTCTGAACATGATGATTTTTCCTTTTAGCGCACTGTGACTCCACCAACGAGTCTGCCATAGGTCGCGATCGCTTTCTGCAGCAATTCCCGGACATCCGCCTCACTCGATGCATCTAATTTCACAAACAAGCATTCCGAACATGGAACTTTATGAGTTCAACGCCTTTTCAATACGACGATCGGGAATGAGCCACAGAACTGCAACCCGAACGTATAATGCACATGCAAGCCAAGGGATTGCAAAAGCAAGTGGAATTGTAACTGCATAAATCAATACCGATAACTTGCCTTTAAAGTTCCGACCAAGAGCGTTTGCAAGTGTGGAATCTTGACCGTGGTGAAAAACAAGTGTGCGGGTCAGAGTGAAGTAGGCGATCGCAGCCAACAAGAGAACCACACCATAAAGCGCCACAGGCAGCGCAGCAAAGTGATTTTCACCCATCCATGCGGTGACAAAGGGAAATATAGCCTTTTTGAAAAAGGTGAGGTACGATTTTTTGCCTGGAAAGATTGACACTACAGGGTTTCTGTATACCTCATTAATCTGAGAACCGCTATAATGATAACCAGAACAACAAATGTAGGTTTGCCCACAAAGTTGAACCATTCACTTGTCGGACTACCTGAAACAGGTGATGGTGATTGTTCCAGTAAATACCAACATGCACGAAACTCAACACCTAGCTTAGAAAGGTTGGAATCAACGGACGTAGTGCAGCTCAATCTGACTTATGAGGTGTTTTTAACTCCAGTACCATAATGGTGATAATAATAGCAATTACCCCATCACTGAATGCCTCTAACCTACCTTTAACCATTTTTGGATATGCTCCTTGTTTGCTTACCGCGTTGTATAACGGCCGTTTGTAAAAATGGTTGTCCGGTACTCCGTACTGGTTTACTTCTAAGGACTGGTAAACGGTTTACATTTAATCCCCTTCACATTTCGCAGATAGTTCAACTCTGGCTCGAAGTTAGTGGGACAGAAGACATAAACATCGTCCTGAGCTCGGCTAATGACTAAACGGTAGCTGGGTGGAATTCCCTCGGAATCTTCGATCACTTCGATTCTGGGAATCACTTGTGGACTGACTTGAGCGAAGGATGGAGAATTGAACGGTAACAGTACGGCGGATAGAATTGTTATTGTGATTGTGATTGCGGTTATGATTGTAGTTGAAAGAATCTTTCGGTTCATTAGAAAACTCCTGTGGTTTGTGGTTGTGTAATGTTCCTATTGATTTTGATGAGTAAAGTTTGCATTGTTTTCACCCCTACGATTTCAACCCAGTTTCCGACGAAATCAAACTAATCCTATTTGCAATGCAACAACCGCTGCCTGCACCCGATGATTGACACCCAACTTATTCAAGATTCCATGGACGTGAGTCTTGACTGTACTCTGACCGAGGTAGAGTATTGTGGCGATTTCAGGATTGCTATGTCCTGCAACCATTAGCTTCAAAACTTCATGCTCTCGATGGGAGAGTTTTGTTGGTGTAATGACATTTGAAGAGGTGAGTTTTGCTGTGTTCATACATCCTTCTTGAGAATCAACGGTTGACGAATTGTTCACGATCTCACCTGATCCTTGGTTAAACATTTGTTGAATTTCATATTTCATGGACAAGAACAGTCCTCTTGCATTCGTTGACATCAGCTTGTCAAAGTCCTCGATCAATTTTTGGTGCAGTAGTTTGTCAGGAGGAAAATCAATTCCTGTATTGTTAATGGCACAATGTTAAAGGCACAATCGAGTTTGCTGTAAGTTGCGATCGTTATTAAAAACTCAAGATTGATTTGCTTGATGACGCTGCTTGATATCTATAATGAAATCGGTTACTTGACGTTGAGCCTCTTCACTCAGCGAGTCAAACTCGTCCAAGAAGAATTGCCGTTCTAGCGTCAACTTCCGGGCATTGAGTAGCCCTTAAATCCGCCAATCTTCATCACGTTTCATCACGACGAATAGCTGCATCGAATCTCGTGACGGTGAAGTTTTGGGTTGTCCGGGCAGCATTACCCTGACAACTCCATTCATGAGAGCAAGTTGAGGATTCAGCAAGTGGACGAAATTCACGTCACCCTCTAGGCGTGTTTCTTTGACAACCGTGTCGAAAGCTTGCTGATTAAACGCAGCGATCGCTTTTCGACCCTTGAGATGGGTTCCCTCGAACGCGATGAAATCGGCAGTTTCGCTGAACGGAGCAGCGAAGTCTTCACCGCTGCCTCGATTCTAAGCATCAATCATCTGGTGATGGAAAGCACTGATTGCGGACTCGTCAGTAGGACTGGTGAGTTGATTTTGAATTGTTTGTGAATTCATAAGCGCCTCGTTTTGGGATTTCTTATCTAATTGTTTTGGCAGTTTAGGAACACAACAGCACGAAGATGCACTGCTGCGTTCGATCGCTATGAACTTACTGGAGCAGCAAGCGTTGCCGGCTAATTCCGTTTGTTTGATCTGAAGTATAGACAGTACCAATGCTTGATTGCTTTCAGATTCCTACGATGATTGGTCAAATTCTGATCGGTTAGCGCCCTTGTTTCGGGGATAAGCGATTGTCTGTTGTTCATCTCAACCATCAGCTAGTCACGTCCTGCCGCAATCATCTTTTCTGCCAAGCCGACCGGGTTGGAAAACATCACCTCATGACTACCGGACATTTGCACGAACCGAAATAGCCCCAAGCGGGTAGACATTCTGGGATGCCAACCCCAATCGCCTTGAGGAAGGACGTTGTCTTCGGTACAGTAAAGGTAGCTTTTGGGGATGGGCAGCGAGTAAAACTGCTTTAGGTCTAACTTGTCAAGCCACGGTTGATACGGTTCAGGCGATAATTGTGCGTAACTCGATCGAGCCAGTTCGAGGTCAGCGTCGTTGATAAACGCTTCTCGCCAAATCTCAAAAGGTAGCATCACCGTATGATCGCCCGATTGTCTCGCTAGCTGATCGGATAACGCTTGAGAGTGCGGTGGGGTGTTATCGTTGATGCTTTCACCATCATTGAGGACAAAGGCATTGAAGAAGATGAGTCGTCGAATGCGATCGCTGATTGCTTCAGCAACTTTGGCAATAATTGTCCCACCGAAACTATGTCCGACTAGAACGATATCGTTTAAGTCTTTACTCACAATGTAATCGACGACCGATTGCGTGCATTGAGCATGGTTGACGTTTTTGTTCACGCCTTTGCCATGCCCAGCGATCGTGGGCGCAAAAGCATGATGTCCCTTTGCTTCTAGTTGATCAATGACTGCCTGCCAAGCAGAACCATCATGCCAGGAGCCATGAACTAAGACAAAAGTTGACATAGAATCCCTCCTTGTAAATGTGATCTGAAAATCAAGCTCGTCTTTTCTCTCTTGTTCTCTCTTGAAATGGGTCAGTTCGCTGTGTATCCGCCATCGAGCACTAAGGATTGTCCAGTGATGTAGCCGGATGCGTTTATGCCTCGTCTATAGCGCGGTTGCAGCACAATCGATGAGTTTGGCAACAGCGTCTGCATGGGCAACCATCACAACATGGGACGTGCTATTCACTACAGCAGTACTCATGATGGCTCCTAGAGAGTTTCAATGAACATTGACTGAAAACGATGGCTGGGTTTCCTAAGATCGTGAGCAATCATCCCTAGCAGTGAGATTTACATGAATCAGACTGGTGCATAAATCGTTTCGTCTTCTTTGCGCCAAGCTGGATCAACTAGACAAACGAAAACAATGGGTTCGTCGCCGTAGTTGTGAAGGAACTGGATTGCATTTGGAGGAATGTAAACCGTATCGCCTGGTTCAATGCGACGAACTTCACTGTCGATCGACATTTCGCCAACACCGCTAATGATGTAATAAACCTCAGAAGTCTTTAGAGAATGGGGAATCGAAGTTTCGCCAACAGGCAAGATCGCATGTGCCAAACTGTAACGCAAGTTGATATCTTGTTTGTCAGGATGAAGCAGTTCGCGCAGAACAGTTCCATCTCCAGCGATAATTTCTTCACAGTCGTTTAGTTTTTGGATCAGCATAAGTTTAGGCTTGCAATTACACAATCGGATCAAGTTCAGGATCTGTGAATTTCGGAGGAGAAAGGGTCACTGATTATTTCTGCTGAAGAAAGTCCAGCAACACGGGATTGACCTGATCAGCGTGAGTCCAGTTGATCGCGTGTGGTCCACCAGGAATGACAACCAGTTGACTGTTTTTAATCAGTTTTGGAAGTCTTGCTGCGGTGGACTCCAGTGGCAGAATGCGATCGCTATCTCCATGAATAATCAGAGTCGGCACATCAATGCGGGGCAGATCATCGCGGAAATCGGTGAGCCAGGAAGGTACACAATCCAAAGTCCCTTTAGCAGAAGCCCCTGCTGCTACATTCCAACTGGCTTGAATCGCTTCATTGCTGATGCGATTGCCAAGCAATACATCAACATTGAAGAACTCTTTGAAAAAGGCAGAGAAATAAGCTGGACGATCGTCAATAATCGCTTTCATAATGCCATCGAAAACGCTTTGATCAACACCCTCTGGATTGTCGTCTGTCTTTAGCAGAAACGGTGGAACGGGAGCCATCAGCACGGCTTTCTGCACCCGCTCTGAGCCGTATTTGCCAAGATAACGTGTGACTTCACCTGTTCCCATTGAGAAACCGACCAGCACGGTATTTTGCAAGTCAAGCTTGGTCATCAGTGTGTTCAAATCGGCGGCGAAGGTATCGTAGTCATAACCAAACGAGGGTTGGCTGGAAGCACCGAATCCTCGGCGATCGTAGGTAATTACTCGATATCCTGCATTCAGTAAAACTAAAACCTGCTTCTCCCAGGAATGTCCGTTCAATGGAAATCCATGAATCAGTACAATCGGTTGTCCTGTCCCAAGATCTTCGTAGTAGAGATCGATGGTTGCAGAGTTTTCTTGACCAACGGTAATGTAAGGCATGAGAGGTTTCTCCGTTGTAAATTGATGATGTGTTTTTGTCTGTTGCATCACAATTGTTATGCAGCGATCGATCACCGTTTTAACAATGCTGTGTTAAGCAGACTTCAAGATGGGGCAAGCATCCATTGCCTACCGTCACTTCAGAACGACAAGAATCCTTCATTGTTGCCTGAGCGCGATCGCCGCGTTTGCCGCCTCTAAGATGGCTTTGATTCTGCTTCGGTAGCCAGCGCGGCACGCACACCAGCATCGAGATTCATGCGGTCTACAAATCGTGACAGGTTCTCAAAGCCTTGTAGTCCGACCTGAGTGTTGCTCGCCCAACGCAGAATGACGAACAGGTAGGGAGCGGCAATCGATCATTCGCCAGTGAGCCAGTTTCGTCCGTCGAGATAACCGAGGATAGCGACGTTTTCAGTGAGTGAAAAGTGATGGTACTTGCCTCTACTTCGTTATCGACAACGAACTCACCTTGCTATAATGCGTTCCCACAGCAGCTCAAAAACCGCTTCAACACCATCACTCAAGGCTGGCGGCGTCACGAGCGTTAGTCGGCTCCCATTAAGAGTAAAGGTGCGAACTAACGTTGTACCAACGCGATTAGGAATTGATGCAATTTTGATCTGGTGAGTTACTGTGTTGCCACTCAACGTATAAGTTCCAGCGTAAGCATTGAATGTTGTAAATGCTTGAGCAAGCTCTTCCACGGGTAAAGATTGCATCTGGGGAGTCAGCGGTGATCTGACCTCCTGACTCAGCGGTGAGCGATCGCTCCTAGAAAACATCACCATCATGTGACCATCTGATGTGTAAGTGATGTAGCCAACCGGATGAGTTCCATACACGTCTGGAGTCACCGTTCCATCAGCGTAAATGGCAGTTGCAGAAATTAACTTCCAAATGCCAATTAGCAGATTGTTCTGGATTGATGGTGTAGACATAATGTGCAACCATTGCTTGATGATTCTCCGCTAGAGAGTAGCGGGTTTCAACACAAAATCAAACTCAGTCGTGTAAAACGGTTTACTTTGATTGTGTGCCTTGAGTTCGTCTAGTGCTTCGTGCTTTTGCAATTGAACGATCGCCGATCGCACTGCAAAGGTTGTATCTGAATCCAGGTGAGGATCGCCAGCAATAAAAGTTTGTGTTGTCAGTGGAGTGTACTCCGGAGCATTGAGTTTGAAATGGATGTGAGCCCCGCGCCAAGGATGCCGTCCCAAGAGTCGCAGCACCTCGCCACATGGACCACTGCTTGGCACTTTGTAACCTAGTGGCACCACGGTTTCAAACCTATACGTTCCACTCTTGTTCGTTTTGAAACGTCCCCGAAAGTTCCCCAACGGCTGAGATGGCTCTTGGATGTCATAAAATCCTTGGGAACTGGGTTGCCAAACATCAATCAGAGCATTGGCGATCGGTTGACCGTTCAAATCTAAAACCCTGCCTGACAGGAAAAGCGAATCTCCTTCTGTATCAATACCCAAGCGATCGCCCATCTGCCGTTCTGGTGCATTCGGCACATACAAGGGTCCTTCTAAATTGCTTTCTGTACCGCGATGAGCATCGTTCAGCAATTCTACCAACTCTGAAATTCCCAGTAGATCCGTCAACAAATGGATCTCTCCAGAGGGAATCTCCTGAGTGTGATGACTTGCCTGGTTGAGAAAATTACGTCCCTGCTGCAATTCTGATTCAGTCAGATTCACCTCACGCACAAAGTCATGCAAATGTTGAACCAAGCTCGTGTAAATTTCATAGAGTCGTGGGTGAGATTTGCCGCGATCGCCATGATTAATGACGGCTTCAGTGATAGTGTCAAGTGTGATTTTCTGCACGATCAAACTCCTTTTTAGTTACGTGATTAATGATGGTTGTTTTACGGCGACTATCTTAGCAGGGGTGTCCACTTCGAAAAGTCCGCAAGATGCGCCCAGTAGGCAGTCAATCCGATATAAGCAAAGATGAGAGCTGCCACACTTAACACAATTGCTCCAATAGTTCGCAAGAGCCGGGTTGATTTGAGAGAGAGGGTTGGTACGGAAAAAATTCCTCCTAAGCCAACAAGAATGAACCCAATTCCTGACAGCAAAGGAAGTTGTGTTATTCCCAGGTTTATGATGCGAAAGCCAATTAGAAGCGATACCAGTCCTGCAAAGAATCCATAAATGCCCAGGGTAAATAATTCCCAACCCATTGCCAGAGCTAGGGAAGTTCCTAGAAACAAAATGCCAAACAGAACAGTTGTTTCACCAAAGGCAACATTGAAACTACCAATAATGGGCCAGGTAAAAGTCATGTGTAAGCCAGTGACTAAAGCGATCGCGCCGACTACACCAAAACCAGGAATCCAGCGTTTCTGATTTGAAGTACCAAGACCAAAATACACATAGGCAGCTAACAGAGCGAGTCCAGCTGATAGATTAATCAGCATGAGTGTAAGGTAATCGATAAACATTAGACCTCCTGCAAATGTTCGGTTTTGTTAAGACTTAGACAAAAACTGAAGTATGCAATGCCTGTCGCATTGCTTTGTGTACCAGTTTTGGCTTCAGAAATACTCTGGCGTTATTGAATACAGGTATGAATTCAAGATTTCCCAATTGCTATAAACCAACTATGATGAGTTTTCTAACATCAAGCGAAAAGTTAATTCATACCCTGAATCAGCAACGCCGTTTTACGGCGACTATCTTGACTTATAGTCTGTGCCCTAATCTAATTGGCTACAGCTATAGTCTGGTGACTTGATGCTTTCAAGACTCATCCTGACGATTTCGTGCGGCATACCAATCCATTCAAGAACGATGAGATCAGCCAGCGAACAGGCACCGGGCATATGATAGAGTTTTATGGAATGTCCCTTATCGCGGAGAATGTGTTTTTGCTTCCTATCTGCTGTTTTCATAGTCTGAGTGTAATGATTCCTAATGCTCTGTTTCTTTCAGATTCTTAGGATGTTTTGTCAGATTCTTGTGCAATCACCTTCAAGACGCAGCGTGGAACCGAGCGTTCTGTCGAGGAACGCGCGGATCAACGTTGCCACCTCCTCTGCATGAGTCTCCAGCGCGAAATGTCCGGCGTCGAGCAGCAAGGATGGTAAGGTAAGAACCAAAAAACCACAAAGATTGCATCATTAGATCGCTCTGTAGACTTGATATGTAATTAACACGCATGACTTTCCCTACTCTCTTGGTCTATGAAACTAGACCAGCCACGATGCCAGGGTAAACGCATCTAAATTAATTTGACAAACACCTAAATTTGTGCACTACTAAATAACTAAAAAAACCTTCTAAAAATCATTGACTTTAACCACATTTAAGCAAATTAAATCACAACCTTAAGATTTTCTAAACTTTTTAAAGCCGGATAATTTTCCTTCTTAGATAGGTGTTAGATTTCGAGCATTAACTGGCAGAGTTTAAAATTTTCACTAAATAATTATTGTCCATTGCCGCTCGATACCGTTTCATTTTTAGACTTTGTTTGGAAGTTTTTTCTTGTTTTAGTAAATTTATAGCCAAGCGACGTAGAAGTGCAAAATTTTCGGGAGAGTTCTGTTTCCTAATCCGGCTTTCATCTTCACAAAATGTCACATCCAGCGTCCAATGTAAGCTATTTTCAATGCCCCAATGACTACGGATCGCCCCAGCAATTGTCTCAGCATTACTGCTTAAACTACTAACGTAAAAACGAGCTTCAGTCGTGGTTTTATTCCACAGCCGTCGTTCACTAACTATCATGACAACTGTTTTTAATCCCGTCCATAATTCTTGATTATGCACTTGTGGTAACTCGGATACATCAACAGTCCACACTTGTCTTTTTTCCACTCGATGATGTCCAGCTTCTACTTGCTCATGCCGGACTGTAGTCTCTGCCTAAATAATCTGATTTTTTAGCTACTTCAAACCACTCTTTCACAGCTTGATATAGGAGTTTTTGATTCCCTTTTAAAGCTAAAACATAATCTCCTTTTTTCTTGACAATCAGAGATGTTATGTCTTTTTGACAGCCCATAGCATCTATAGTTATTACACTTCCGGCAATTTCTAACATTTCTATTAATTGCGGAATTGCTGTCAGTTCATTTGATTTTTTATCGACTTTTTTTGTCCTAAAACCAATTGATGAGATGAAGACCAGGCTGTAACTATATGTAGCGCTTTTTGCTGGTCATTTCG
>NZ_JAUBVF010000103.1:0-9384 GCF_036705685.1 Microcoleus sp. AT3-A2 | reverse complement strand
TAATTGGGTCAACAGGTAAAAGATGAGTAAAATCACTCATTGACAATAGTGCTTTTAGCTTAACTTGTGAGTAATGGTTAGGAACCAGCTTAAACGATTACGAGGGAGATGTGGAAACGATTCGCCATCCCAAAGGTGAACTAAAACAGATATATTCGGGATTTAATGAAAAGGAACACGGCGGCAGAATTCTCGATAGACTTGATGTTGAAAAGGTTTTATCTAATCCGAATACTTGTGCTTCTCTGAGAACCTTATTTGCATGGTGTTTAAAGGCTTTGGGGCAAATACCTACCGATAAATATCAGCTTTCAAGTGGAGAATTAAGTAAAATAACCAAAGCACAATTGGATAATATATAATTTTTTAAGTTATGGCAGGTTGTTACTGCCGATAAAACGTAAGGTGCACATTGTGCACCTTACAGGCTTTTTTAGCGTTTCACCAGTAGGGTGCACATTGTGCACCCTACAAGTTGTTTTAGCGTTTGACCAACTTCTTAGAAACCTTCCGCAAGCGAATTGATTGTGGTGTTACTTCCACCAATTCATCCTGACCGATGTACTCCAAAGCACGCTCCAAACTCATATCGACTGGCGCTTGCAATTGCGCCAATTCTTCACCGCCAGATGCGCGGTGGTTTGTCAACTGCTTCGACTTGCAAATATTCAGCTCCATGTCATCATCTCGGTTGTTTTCCCCGATAATCATCCCTCTGTAAACCTTGGTTCCGGGGGTAATGAAAAATACGCCGCGGTCTTCAGCATTTTTCAGTGAATAAGTAGTTGCAACTCCTTCTTCAAAGGAAATCAATACTCCGTTGCGACGGGCGACAATTTCTCCACCGAGGGGGCGATAGTCGAGGAAGCTGTGATTCATAATTCCAGCGCCGCGAGTCAAGCGCATAAACTCGCCTCGGAATCCAATCAAACCGCGAGCGGGGACTGAAAATTCGATTTGGGTGCGACCAGTGCTGCTGACGTGCATATCTTGCATTTCTGCTTTCCGCTGACCGAGGCGTTCGATGCAGCCGCCGACTGCTTCTTCGGGTACGTCTAACACCAAACATTCAAAAGGTTCGCAGGGACGACCGCCGACTTCGCGGAAGATTACTTGGGGCTGGGATACTTGGAATTCGTATCCTTCGCGACGCATATTTTCGATCAGGATTCCGAGGTGGAGTTCGCCACGGCCGGATACGAGGAATTTGTCGGGAGAGTCGGTTTCTTCGACGCGCAAGGCGACGTTGGTTTGGAGTTCTCGCATTAGCCGATCGCGAATTTGTCGCGATGTTACTAAACTACCTTCTTGACCGCAGAACGGCGAATCGTTCACCGAGAAAGTCATCTGCAAAGTCGGTTCATCTACCTTGATTAAAGGCAGCGCTTGCGGGTCGTTGGGGCAGGTAATTGTCTCGCCAATATACGCATCAGCAAAACCAGCAACGGCGACAAGATTACCAGCAGAAGATTCTGGGATATCAATCCGCTTCAGGCCTTCAAAGCCCATCAATTTGGTAATTTTTGATTTGACAAGCGCGCCGCTTTCTGTGATTAAGACTGCTTGTTGACCAATTCTAATCGTGCCGTTGTGGATGCGGCCGATGACAATGCGACCGACGTATTCTGAGTAATCTAAGGTGGTTACTTGCAGTTGTAGTGGCTTGTTGGGGTCGCCTACGGGGGGTGGTACGTGGTCGAGGATTTCTTCAAACAGGGGCTTCATATCTACCCCTTCGTCTTCGAGGTGTTTTTTGGCGTAACCGCTTAAGCCGGAACCGAAGAGATAGGGAAATTCGCACTGATCGTCGTCAGCACCTAGTTCGAGGAACAGATCCAAAACTTTATCGACGGCTTTGTGGGGGTCGGCTCGCTCGCGATCGATCTTATTCACAAAGACGATCGGGCGCAGTCCTTTTTCTAGGGCTTTTTTGAGTACGAACCGGGTTTGTGGCATCGGGCCTTCGTTGGCGTCTACGATCAGCAGACAGCCGTCAACCATGCCGAGAACTCGTTCGACTTCTCCGCCGAAGTCCGCGTGTCCGGGGGTATCGACGATGTTGATCAGGGTTTCTCCGTACCTGACGGCGGTGTTTTTGGAAAGGATGGTAATGCCACGCTCGCGCTCGATGTCGTTGGAGTCCATGACGCAATCTGGGATTTCTTCCCCTTCGCGGAAGATCCCGGACTGTCTGAGGAGAGCGTCCACAAGGGTGGTTTTGCCGTGATCGACGTGAGCAATGATGGCGACGTTGCGAATGGGAAGACTCATAATGCGTCTGGAACGTTAAACGGATCTAACTAAAGATTTCTTAATAATTGTAGCGCATGGAGTCAAGGGGCGATCGGGCGGCTGCCAGATTGGAGTGAGATCGTCGCTAGAATCAAGATTATGGAAGCGCAACAAGCGTGAAAGTGAGCGTTACACCTCCCCTGACGGCAGAGTTTTTTTCGATCGGCGATTTTGAGTTGGCCCAGGTGAAGAAGGTTGGATACGGGTCGATCGCCGATATTAAGATGAGGGTGCAAGTACGATCGACTTTATGGAAGTACAACAAGCGTGAAATTCAGCGTTATATCAGACAAAATGGCACAGTTCCCTTTGCAGAATGGTTTACAGCCCTGCGGGATGTTAACGCTAAAATTAGGATTGATAAAAGGCTTCAGCGGGTTAGCGGTGGCAACTTAGGAGACTATCGCTCAGTTGGCGCAGGAGTCTGGGAATTAAGGATTGACTATGGCCCGGGCTACCGAATCTACTTTGGACAAGCGGGAGCTACGATTGTGCTTATCCTGTGCGGTGGAGATAAAAGCACTCAAGACCAAGACATTGTTAAAGCTCAGGAATACTGGAGAGATTATGAAAGACGCCAAAGTGCCGACGAGTGATAGTTATCATTCTTTTAAAATTTCCAATTTCAAAGACCAAAATTATGCTGCTGCTTACCTCTCACTGATCTTTGAAGAAGAGGAAGAAGGCGATTTAGAGATGGGAATAATGCGAAAATCGCTTCGAGATGTATTTGAGGCTCTGGGCGAACCAATTATGTCAGATGAGGACGCCTCATTGCATCTGGAAAAATTAGATGTTTTGTTGTCGCAGAATGGAAGCGCGACAATTTATGCTTTGGCTAATTGGCTGAAGGCTTTGGGATTGAAGTTAACAGTTGCGGTTGATGAAGGGGAGAAAGGGGAAGACGAAGGTTCTGTTGGTGGTGCTGAATTGGCGGAAGTTGGTAATGTTTGATTTTGGTCGATCGAGCTTTAAACTACTAATTAGACCTTAACGGCGCTCGAACCCCGATCGCTCTTTTGAAGTACCCGCTCGCTCCGGGGTATCCTCCAATACTGTTAAAAGTTATGCCCGATCGCCCGGTATGGCAATGGCTGACATCGGTGTTCTGCTAAAATTGGCGCGGACGTTTGATGTGTCGATCGCAGAATTGTTCGATTTTATCGAACAGTAACAAATTACACTTAAAATAAACCAGCGCTACCAGCGCCAACCAGTTCGACCTCACAGGGACGATCGACTGTGGGCCCAAGCAACAAATGCGAGAGTTGGCGGATGGGACAGGGCGAAGTGTGAAAGAGATGATATATTCTCAGCGGCAATTGTAGCTGTCCGATCGCCCATATCGGTCTACAATTTGTAACGTTGAGCCTTATTGAAGTGCAGGAGTGGAGCTGGCTTGGATAACGCTAGTCTGTCAAGAAAACCCCCGCAAGCCTCGGAGCTTGTCGCCGACGAAATTCCAGAAGCAGTGCGAGACCACCCATACCCAGAAGCAGGGCAGAGTCAGTCCAAGAAAAAAGGGCTGATTTGGAAACTGCTAGGGTTGGCCGCCTTAGCCTTTGGGGTCAGCATCTGGCTGCACCTCAACTTTAACTTGTTCCCAGCCACCAGTCAGGCAGAGCAAACTCAACAAGACTCAGCGCCGACAAGTTCCGCGTCTCCGTCTGTCGCGAGTCCAGCTACCACCCCAAAAGTCCCCGCAATACCAGAAAACCTGCTGGGACACTTGCCGTACCCAGAAGCACCAGCCAAAGACTTGGTAAGCGTCACCTCCGACGGTAGCGTCAAACTCCGCTCCGGGGCAGCAGCAAAATATCAGGAAATGGTCAACGCCGCTGCAGCATCAGGCATCTATTTCGCTCCCATATCCGGCTTTCGTTCCCTGCAAGACCAACAGCACGTATTTTTTGACGTGAAAGCCGAACGCAGGCAAAACGCCAGCAAGCGAGCCGAAGTCAGCGCCCCACCAGGTTACAGCGAACACCACACCGGTTACGCGATCGACATCGGCGACGGCACTGCCCCGGAACACAACCTCAGCCCCAGTTTTGAAAATACCCAAGCATTCAAGTGGTTAGAAGCCAACGCCGTCGCCTTCAGCTTTGAAATGTCCTTCCCCAAAAACAATGGCCAAGGCGTCAGTTACGAGCCTTGGCACTGGCGGTTTGTGGGCGACAAGCAAAGCCTCGAAACTTTCTACAAAGCTCATTCCATGAAAAAGTAGAGGGAAGAAGGAAGAGGGAAGTTCGGCAACGGATTCGCTCCACGGATGTAACGGATGTCAGTCCGATGTCCGTCAGAAGAAGGAAGAAGGAAGATTTTCCACATCTCCGGCTTTGCCACTCTCCCACTCTCCTACTGCCCCACTATCCTACTCTCCCATTCCCCCACTCCTCCACTCCTCCACTCCCGCACTCCGTTGAGCCAAACTCGTGATTGCAATATATCCAGGCAGCTTTGATCCCATTACCTTCGGTCACGCAGACATTATCGAGCGGGGATCTAAACTGTTCGATCAAATAATTGTTACCGTAGTCAGAAACCCCAGCAAAACCCCTCTCTTCACCGTAGAGGAACGGATCGAGCAGATCCGGCGCTCTACCCAACACTTGCCAAATGTAGAAGTAGACAGTTTTGAGGGTTTGACAGTAAACTATGCTAAGATTCGACAAGCCAAAGTGCTGCTGCGGGGGCTCCGGGTATTAACAGATTTTGAAATGGAACTCCAGATGGCCCACACCAATAAAACCCTTCTGGGTGAAATTGAAACAGTTTTTTTGGCAACTTCTAACGAGTACAGCTTTTTAAGTAGTAGTGTAGTTAAAGAAATAGCCAAGTTTGGTGGCTCCGTAGATCATCTTGTTCCGAAACACGTCGCCCTAGATATTTACAAATGTTACGCCAGCAGGAACCAACTCGCATCGAACCCGATAGTACCGGCATCGGCACTGAGAACGAACCACCTCAGAACACAGCCGCCTTCGGAGATCCCACCCGAACCGCAGGAGTAGACATCCAGCGGGAATTGAACAGGCTTGAGGAAATTGTTCTCGACAGCCCGCGAATTCCCATGACCAGACGCACTCTGGTGGATGAAGAACAGTTGCTCGATCAGTTAGACTTGGTGAGGCTAAATTTGCCGATCGCCTTTCAGGAAGCCGAGACAATCATCCGGCACAAAGACGACTTGCTTCAAGAGGCGGAACTTTACGCTCAGGAAGTGATAGAAGCAGCAGAACAGCGAGCAGCAGAAATTTTAAACGATATGGGTCTGCTCCAGCAGGCGAAGATAGAGGCAGATCAGTTGCGACAGCAAGTTTTGCTCGACTGTGAGGCAATTCAGCAGGCCACGCTGGCGGAAGTCGAACAAATTCGCTACCAGGCTCAGGAGGAATTGGAAGAGATGAGAGTCAGGGCGATGGCTGAATGCGAGGAAATTCAAAACGGAGCCGATGATTATGCCGACCAAGTGCTCGATAATATCGAGCACAAGTTGAGCGATATGCTGCGCGTGATCCGCAACGGGCGCGATCAGTTGGATAGTGTTTCTGCGTCGCACATCCATCACAACAACGGTTAGCCAACAGTGAACTCATTGCTTGAACATTTCTCAAAGTCTACCTAATTTAGGTAGATTTTTTTTCGCAATAGTCTCTATAGTCTTTCTTCCTCAATCCCAGCACTCGGAGACTTATTTTTGCAGACATAAGTTTTGTGAAGATAGGAGCAAATATAACCTTTTATGATATCTTACTCATCAAACAAAAAATTCCTAATTTGATTCAAATTTTTACAATCTAATTTTTACGAGGCAAAAAGTTTCTCATCGGTTCGCTGAATTTGATTTGATCGGAGCTTTAGCGATCGTCAGTGTGGTGATTACTCATGCTGGGTTCTTGGCATTTCGCGATCACAGAATTTTATTTGTGGTGATCGATACATTTCAACTATTTTGCGTACCTGCATTTTTACTATTGAGCGGTTTTTTTCTCACAAAGAAACTGGAAAATCAAAATAATCCCGCGCTGGTAGTCAAAAAAAAAACTGTCCAAAATTATACCCCCTTATCTGTTTTGGTCAGTAGCTTTGTACATCTTAAATAAGTTGGGAGAAATCCAAAAATTTGATTTACTTTCATTACTCAGAGATATCTTGACTGGTTCAGTGATGCCTCCCTATTACTTCATCGTTGTGATTGTTCAATGCTACGGCTGGTGGTGGCTTCTCGTGAAATTAATATTTTTAGAAGCCAGAAAAGTTTTGGCTTTGGGCATAACAATTCAAACAATTTTTACAATCTTCTTTTACTTAACCGCTTTCCAATACATATCAGTACCTCTACCTTTGATGGAGCGCTGGATTTTCAGTTGGATTTTACCATTTTCAACTGGTCTATTTTTGGGCGGATCGTATGACAGAATTCAACCCGTTATCGAACGGAAAAAATTGCCAATTTTAGGGACCACACTCCTTTTTTATCTAGCGAGCATTTGGGAATATTACCTAATAAGTGGAGTTAATTCGGAGGGATGGTTTCTCCGCTCGTTTTTTAAACTATCTGCTCAAGGATACGCAATTTTCTTCGTATTATTGCTCCTCGCATTTTCTAAGAGTATCGCACTTCCCAGTAGAGTATCTGGGTTAGTCAAAATATTGGCTGCTTACTCATTCCCTATATATCTCCTGGATTCTACAGTATTGAAATATGCCTTGTTAGTGTTTTATAAGTTTATTGATCCGGTAAATGCCCTGCTGAAGCTCGGCTTTTTAGTTACGGAGACTTTGTTAGGTTGTTGCGCGATTATTTACCTGTTGGAAAAAGATTTGCCCAAAAGTTACAGGTCGTACATTTTGGGAATTTAATCAAATTTAATGTTTCAGCGGATGTCTTCATAAAACTGCTTGAGATACCTTGGGGAAACGCCAAAACCCCACAAAAAACCAATCGAAAGATAGATCGCAATAGCTTTAAATTCGCCCCAACTCGCAACTCGACGATCGCTACTTTCCACTACCCGATTGACTAACTTAAGTCTCCCGCGTCGCACTAACTTCAAACACAAATCCGCTTCCTCCATAATTGGCAGCGCAGCATCGAAACCCTCGCACTCCCAAAAATCGGTACGGCGACAAAAAATAACTTGGTCGCCAAACAGCAGGCGCAATCCTTGGAAAAATAAATGAGGTCGAAATAACAGCGGCGCGTAATAAGTTTTCAGGTAATTGTGGACGGAAAAACCCCATCTTGTTTGCTGTGAACCAGCCATGAGGGAGATAAACCCGCCGCCGGCAATTTCGGCATCGGACAATGTTTTCTGGATGACTGCTACAATGTCGTCGGGAACTAAAGTATCGGCGTGGACAAAGCACAGAATTTCACCGGTGGCGACTTGATCACCTAAGTTCATTTGCACGGAACGTCCGGCTATACTGCTAGGAATAACGCGGATGCCGGCGGAAAGTGCGATCGCCACTGTTTCGTCTTGACTGCCGCCGTCTACCACCAACACTTCCCAAGGGGGAGGATTAAGGATGCTGAGTTGGCGGAGGGTGCGTTCCAGACAATTCGCTTCGTTGAGGGCTGGGATGATAATAGAAACGCGAGCCATCTGGTTGAAATTTATGCCAGAGATATTATAATAAAAAACTGTGGCGATTCACAACTAACGATAAAATAGAACTTACGCGCGCGTATTCAGAAACTCGGTGTCTGCCTGCGAACTCGTCACGAAACCTCGGATTTTTCACAGAAACCGGGTTTGTTTGTCTCATTTCTATAAAATAAGCCAAAAGTGCAATCGCCCTCTATATTCCCACTAATCAGGACTAAGAAAATCGTGCAGAAAACAGAAGTAAAAAATGATTTAGAGTTTTATGAGGAAAATGCCGATAATTGGTGGGACGAAAATGCTAAAATTTATGCCTTATACCATCTAAACAAACCCAGATTTGAGTTTTTCGACAGACACGCGACTAATTGGCAAGGGCTGAAAACCTTAGATGTCGGGTGCGGCGGCGGCTTTTCTTGCGAGTTTATGGCCGAGAGAGGCGCTATTGTTTCTGGAATTGATCGATCGGACAAATGTATTGTAGCTGCTCAAAATCACGCAGTTACCAGCGGATTTGAGATTGACTACAGGCAAGGTTTTGCCGAGAATATGCCCTACCCTGACAATACCTTTGATGTTGTAATCTGCGTGGATGTTTTGGAACACGTGGCCGATTACAAAAAAGTTGTGTCAGAGGTTCACAGAATTCTTAAGCCTGGGGGATTGTTCTTTTTTGACACAATCAACCGAACTTTTTCCTCGCAAGTTGTGATGATTGGGCTGATGGAAAATATTTTGCAGGAAATTAGGCGGGGCGTTCACGATTGGGAAAAGTTTGTTACCCCGGATGAACTGTCTTTGGTAATGCGCGATACGGGTTTTGGCAAGATTGAAATTAAAGGTTTTGATATGTTTGGAGAAATGGGCGCTATTTTAGCCCAGATACACGGTTTTTGGGGAAATCTTACAAGTGGAAAGCAGCTATTTCCTTCCAGGGCAGTTTTCAAACAAGCGGCTCAACTTTTAACAGTTAATTTCGCTAACTATATTGATTACAAAAAGTCTGGGTTGTTTAAAATCCAAATCAATGAGGATACGTCGATTATGTATGTTGGCGTAGGGGCGAAGAATTAGTCGGTTAATTGTTGACTGTTGTCATTAGGGGCGGGTTTTAGACTGGTTGTTGCGATCGACAAATCCGGCTAAAACCCGCCTCTATTGCATTTTTTAGGGTACGCACGCAGCGGTACACCTTATCCTGTTGAGTGCAATACACATATTCCGTAGGCACTGCGCCGTATCCTTACTGTATTGCGGGCAATTGAGAATTGCTATATTGGCGATCGCACGACAAACCTAAGCCTGGGCTGAGGGATACTGAGTATCGATCGAATTTTAATGACTCGCCCCAACTCTTAAAATAGCGATCGAGCAAGCATATATACTTAAATGTTAGGGCGGACATAAGCTGTCAAACATCTAAACTGCATTAACTAAGTTACCTTTATTTTTTACTTTTCGGTTCCATTTTATAATTAGT
>NZ_JAUBVF010000102.1:0-9746 GCF_036705685.1 Microcoleus sp. AT3-A2 | reverse complement strand
TTTTGTTGGACGCGCCGCCCCGTTGAATCAGGAAGCCAGCGCTGTACCAATGAAGTGGTCAGCGTCTGGTAGTTCACGTGAAGGTGACACTAATGTTAGACAGAGCGGGTAATTTGCGCTGCGCTCGACCCTTGCCAATCTTAGGTGCACAAAATAGTTAATGCTAGATCAATTTCTCGACGCTTCACCCAATTTTGGAGTTGACGGCTTTTTATTATTGTTGGTTTTGGTGGCTTTGGAGGCTGTACTTTCGGCTGACAACGCGATCGCCCTGGCCTCTATTTCTAAAGGTTTAGAAGATGCCAAGGAACAGCAAAAGGCTCTCAACTTGGGTTTGATCATTGCTTTTGTACTGCGGATCTTACTAATTTTAACGGCTACTTGGGTGATCCAATACTGGCAGTTTGAGCTGCTGGGTGCTCTTTACCTGCTGTGGCTTGTTTTCCAACATTTTACTTCAGATACAGACTCTGAAGGAGAACATCATGGGGCCAGATTTGCCACTGTGTGGCAAGCAATTCCCATGATTGCTTTTACGGATTTAGCGTTTTCTTTGGATAGCGTTACTACTGCGATAGCTGTTTCTGACGACACTTTTATCGTCGTAACAGGCGCTACTATTGGAATTATTGCCCTGCGATTCATGGCCGGGTTGTTCATCCGCTGGCTGGATGAATTCGTTCACCTAGAAAGTGCTGGTTACATCACAGTTGGGTTCGTGGGAATGCGGTTGTTGGTGAAAGTAATTAATCCAGATTTAGTTCCTCCGCAATGGCTGCTGATTTCCAGTATCGTCTTGATGTTTGTGTGGGGATTTTCTAAGCGTACTCCCGAACCAGTCGAGATTACAAAATCTCTAGAAATGGCTCTGAATCAGCCGGATTCAGAAGTTTCTGTGCCAGAAGCTCAAGGACAGAAGTCCGAAAATTAACATACTTTCCTTTGAATAAAATTAGCTTAAATCTGTCAAAACAACAAGATTGAAGGCTGGTCAAAACGTGCAAAAGCCTTTCATCCCGGTGACTTTAGTCTGGGGATGAAAGGCTTTTATTTTGTAATATGGTTTCCTTCACTAGCCGATCGAACTTATAGGAGTACAATTGGGCCTATGGGAAGGCAGTAATCAAAATCGAACTCAGCAATGGTGAGGCTGGTGGGATAGCGAGGGGAATTGGTTGCTGACGGGGTTGGCGGCATATTGGCGATCGATCCGGATCTGATTTAATCCTTGGTTGTGGCTGTATTTTGTGAGGAGAGGGAAAGAGGGCGATCGATGGGAAGGAGTTGCGGGCGATCGGGTTTCATCTATCGGGAAAAAATGTAACCTTTTTGTTGAGTGGCTGCCAATAACCTTTTCTACATAGGGCAACGGTTTTAGATTCTTTTTCCGAGAGGTCTATTAGCAATTAGTCATTAGCTATGGCTTAGGCTTACCGACAAAGAAAGCTAAGGGAGAATTCTCACCACAAGATAACCGAACTTTAGAACCAATGGGAAAAACATTTCCTGTGGTTGTGAGTGCATATAACTTTTCACCCGAAGGTGTTTTTAAACAATAACGATTTTCTCTGCCTAAAAATTGGCGATCGCAAACCACAACAGCCGAATCTTCATCTAAGTATAAACTCAAGTCTTCCTGCCGGATCATCAATTCTCCTTGAGTAGAAACATCACAAGGAACTTTTACAAATGAATCTCTTTTAACAGCAAAACAACCTACTTCTGTTTCCCAAAAATCCTGCTTTAGCGATGCAGAAACAAAATTAGCTTGAGTCACAAACTCAGCCACAAATCGAGATGCTGGTTCTTGATAAACTTCCTCTGGAGTGCCAAACTGTTCTAATTGGCCTTGACGCATCACCGCTACCCAATCTGAAATCGAAAGTGCTTCTTCGCGATCGTGCGTGACAAATACACCAGATGTTCCCGTTGCTTTGAGAATCTCGCGGACTTCTTGACGCAATCTTAGCCGTACTTGTACATCTAAATTACTCAACGGTTCATCTAGTAAAATAATCGCAGGTCTAGGGGCTAAAGCACGGGCCAAGGCTACTCGCTGTTGCTGACCCCCCGATAATTCATGGGGATAACGGTTTTCCAATCCTTCTAATCCCACCAACGCTAATGCTTCGGTGACACCTTTCTGAATATTATGCTTTGACTCTTTTCCTTGATGCGTCAAGCCAAAAGCTACATTTTTTGCGACTGTCAAATGGGGGAAGAGTGCATAGTCTTGAAACACCATACCAATGTCTCGCTGTTCCGGCGGAACTGACATATTAACACTCGCTACAGTTTTTCCTGCTAGAGCGATCGTCCCTGCTTGTAGCTGTTCAAAACCAGCAATTAACCGCAGCAACGTTGTTTTCCCACAACCCGATGGCCCCAACAACCCCAGTATATCTCCTTGATGTAATGTCAGGGTGACAGATGCCACCGCAGGTGATGCAGCTTGGGAATACTGTTTTGTTACACCATCCAAATGCAGAATTATCGGTCGAGCCATTATTGCTATAAATAATCAACAACTTACTATTCTACAATAAACCAGTTTAGTGAGATAAATTGTCATAAAGGCTTGACAAATGTTTACACCTACTGATAAAATAGCAAGCTAGACTTTTTACTAGCAATGAAAAATTCCCAAAAATCCCTACAGCAAACAGGAATCAGGACAGTCCAATGGCTATCAACCTTACGCGGTTTATCCGCTAGTGGGTGGACACTGGCGGTTATCGCTTTAGCATTGCCGATCGCCATACCAGTTTTCAGTGTCTTATCCAGTATCTTTTTTGAAGCTAAAGATACATGGCAACATTTAACCGATACAGTTTTAACCCGTTATATCGTCAACTCTTTATTGTTAATGATCGGCGTAGGCTTTGGTGTTGTCGTGATTGGCGTAGGATGTGCATGGCTAGTAACAATGTGCCGCTTTCGGGCCAGTCGCGTATTTGAATGGGCATTACTGTTACCCTTAGCGGCCCCAGCTTATGTGCTAGCTTATACTTATACAGACTTTTTAGAATTTTCCGGCCCAGTTCAAACTGCTTTGCGTTATATTTTTGGCTGGAGTTATGGAGACTATTGGTTTCCTAACGTGCGATCGCTCCCTGGAGCAATCTTAATGCTAATCTTAGTTTTATATCCCTACGTCTACCTATTAACAAGAGTTGCATTTTTAGAGCAATCAACTTGTACGCTAGAAGCTAGTAGAATACTGGGCTGTAGTCCTTGGCGGAGTTTTATTACAGTTGCCTTACCAATGGCAAGACCTGCAATTGTTGCAGGTTTAGCACTGGCTTTGATGGAAACTCTCAACGATTATGGAACTGTTCAGTATTTTGGAGTTGATACTTTTACCACAGGTATTTATCGGACTTGGTTTGGTATGGGAGAACGAATTGCAGCCAATCAATTAGCGGCCCTGCTATTATTATTTGTTCTGGGTTTGATTTTACTAGAACGCTGGTCTCGCAGTCGGACTAAATATTATCAAGCTAGCAGTCGCTATCGCCAACTGCAAACTTATCAACTTAAAGGAATTCGGGAAAGTTTAGCGGTAATTGCTTGTTTTTTGCCGCTGTTTTTTGGTTTTTTATTGCCAGCGGGTCTTTTAGTCAAGTTGACCTTAGCTAATTGGCAACTCACTTTAGATGAACGCTTTTGGATATTTGCGCGTCATAGTTTAATTTTGGCAACACTGACAGCAATTTTAGCCGTAGTTATTGCCTTGATTATGGCTTATGGATTACGGTTATATCCTAATTTAGGAGTGCAGTTAGGAACTAGAGTTGCGGCAATGGGCTATGCTGTACCTGGTTCTGTGATTGCAGTTGGAATTATGGTTCCCATTGGAAAATTTGACAATCTATTTGATAGTTGGATGCGTGAAAACTGGGGAATTTCTACAGGCTTGTTGTTAAGTGGTACGATCACAGCTTTGGTATTTGCCTATATAGTTCGCTTCCTAGCTGTTTCTTTAAATGCGGTAGAGTCAAGTTTGAGCAAAATTAAGCCTAATTTAGATGATGCGGCGAGAAGTTTGGGTTATAGCCCGATGCAAACTTTAGTTACAGTTCATACACCAATGATGACGGGAGGTTTGCTAACTGCCATGATGTTAGTATTCGTTGATGTAATGAAAGAGTTACCTGCTACTATAATTATTAGACCGTTTAACTTTGATACCTTGGCTGTGCGAACTTATCAACTTGCCTCAGATGAGCGATTGGCTGAAGCTTCTGGCCCAGCATTGGCAATTGTTTTAGTGGGGATGTTACCTGTTATTTTATTAAGTTGGAAAATTGCGCGATCGCGCAAGTCTTCAACAGATTTAACGGTTAACAGTTAAAGGTTAACATTATCCCTTTACAAATCCAGATGATTAATAAAAATTTACCAATGTTTACCCGCACTACTGGCACAATCTTCTTATTACTACTTACTGTTTTTGTCACCTTTGGATGCCAAAAACAGGCGGCTGGTCCCCTCGAAACATTACAAAAAACTAAGCAATGTCCAGGATGTGATCTGACTGATACCAAGTTAAGTGACATTGATTTAACAAGCGCTAATCTCAATGGTGCTAAGTTGGAAGGGGCTATGCTAGAAAAGGCCAAACTTAATGAAGCCTTACTCGATAGCGTCAATCTCAAAGGTGCAAATTTAAAAGGTGCTTCTCTGGAAAAAGCAGGTTTATCTGCTGCTGATCTCACAAATGCTGATTTGAGTAATGCAAATCTCAAGGGGGCTTTTTTGCGAGGGGCAAAACTGAATAATGCCAATCTTAGTAATGCCAATTTAAGTGAAACTGACTTAAATAGTGCTGATTTGACTGGGGCAAACCTGACAGGGGCAAACCTGAAAGGCGCTATAATGCCGGATGGTAAAATTAAAAATTAAAGTGGATTGGATTCGGCGGTTTCAACCGCCGAATCACAAAGAGTAGCTTCTTGTTCAAAAAGCCTCTATTTCCATCCGGCGCGATCGGAAATCTTTAAAGCTTCGGGGTTATTTTTGCCATACACATCAGGGTTAAGAGGGTCAGATTTGAATGTACCAAAACTGGCAACTGCAGGATCGATCGCCACATTTGAAACCACAGGGTATTCGTAATTACTCCTGGCAAAAATTTGTTGCGCTTCGGGAGTGACTAGGTGTTCTAAGAATTTGATCGCGGCTGCTTTGTTACGGGAGGTTTTGACTACACCGGCACCACTAATATTGACGTGGGTACCGCGATCGCGCTGGTTCGGGAAAAATACACCTACTTTCGCCGCGATCGCTTTTTCTGCTGGATCTTTCGATTTCATTAAGCGAGCTACATAATAGGTATTAACAAGGGCAATATCGCCTACCCCATCAGCAACAGCCTTGATTTGCGCCGTATCATTTCCCTCTGGAGGACGCGCAAAATTAGCCACCAATCCTCGTGCCCAAGCTTCTGTTTTTTGAGCTCCATGAGCGGCTAACATAGCCCCAACCAGAGACTGATTATAGATATTAGTGGACGATCGCACTAAAACTTTGCCTTTCCACCGAGGTTCTGTCAGCGCCTCATAGGTTGACAATTGGGCAGGATTCACCTTGCTTTTGTTATAAACAATCACCCGTGCCCGGCGCGATAGACCAAACCAGAAACCTTGAGGGTCTCGCAAACTTGCTGGAATTGACGATGTCAGCACTTTTGAAGAAACAGGTTGCAGGATACCGGCTTGTTTTGCCCGCCACAAACGCCCACCATCAACCGTGAGGAAAACATCAGCGGGGCTATTAGCACCTTCACTTCTGATCCGTTCAATTAGTTGGTCAGCATCCGCCTCAACGAGGTTAACCTTAATCCCAGTTTTTTTGGTGAAGCTTTGGTACAACTCATTATCAGTGTCGTAGTGACGTGCTGAATAAAGGTTGAGAGTGCCGGTTTGGGCTGCGACAGGGGCTTTTTTGCTTAGTTCGCCCACTGCCACGACAGCCATTGCTGTACCGCTGGCAAGAAAAATACGCCGAGAAATGCTCATTGTTCTATAATGATAGATTTTTTCATCTGGTAATTGACATGATGGTCTATCTACAGCCATCTATAGTCATTGCTTTACTATATTAATGCAAGTAATTCTTATTTGATGATCAAAAGCGTAACTATTTTAGGGCTGACGCACTGGTGCCGAGAAATCCGGTCTCGACTTCGCTCCACCGGTAGTTTTTTCACGAAAAAACTTTGTGGTAGCCCGCAGATTAGGTAAAAAATTTGGCGTTGCTCAATTTGAGGATGATGATTGTAGGGCGTCCCGTCTGCTGTGAAAATACACGCCTTCGGGCCAACAGAGCCCATCGCACAAAAAAAAATCAAAATCATGCCGCTATTATGCAACGCCAAATTTAAAAAGATTCCTTCTCGCACTCAAAAAAAAAGCAACAGCCATCTCCCAAGCGATTCGCGTCACCGCCATGTATCAACTACCCGAATTCTCGACCAGACTCAACAGCCACCAAGACCCTGGCTAGCAGTGCACACCCTAAAGTTAGTAAGTTGCACACTGGCATCCTACTGACATATTGCACCATTCTCAATTACTTGTTTAGGAACAGGCCGAAAAGCCTGTTCCACAAGAAAACTCATTCTTTGTGGAACGTGCCGGAGATCCCGTTGTTGACAATGGTGCAGGATCTGAGATCCTACGGATTATTTGTGTCGAATTAGCTCGTAAATTTCCACATAGTCTTTAGCTGGATAGTTCCACGAATTGTCACAATTCATGCCTTGAAGCATGAGTTTTTCAAATTCATCATGATAGTCATACCACAATCCGATCGCCCGATCGAGCGCCGACTCTAAAGCCGAGTAGTCTGTTTGGTAAAACACGTAACCGTTGCGTTCTTCCGGCAGGTGGCGGGTGTCGTAATCTCGATCGAACACAGTATTCACCAAACCGCCAACTCCCCGCACCACTGGAACAGTACCATACCTCAACCCGATCATCTGAGTCAGCCCGC
The DNA here is from genome assembly GCF_036705685.1 of Microcoleus sp. AT3-A2. Lineage (NCBI taxonomy): Bacteria > Bacillati > Cyanobacteriota > Cyanophyceae > Oscillatoriales > Microcoleaceae > Microcoleus > Microcoleus sp. AT3-A2. Next base: position 2,750 of record NZ_JAUBVF010000102.1, on the reverse strand, counting down.
AGGGTTCGTAATTACTGGGAACCACAATCATATCCCCACCCGCGTAAATTAAGTGCGACAGTTCCTCATTAAAACCTAGTTCTAAATGGCAGTCTGGATTATCATTTAAAAACTGTCTTTCGTGCTGGAAATGCGCGTTAATTCCCGCTTCCGTCGCGGAACCCAAAAGCACGAATTGCGCTCCCTTACTCAGAGAGTAATAAATTGCATGGTGGACGAGATGAACACCTTTTTGGTCGTCCAAACGACCGATAAAGGTAATAATAGGCTTGTCAGCATCGCGCAGTAACAGCCGATCGCGCAAAGCTTTTTTAGTTTTGGCTTTTCCTGCCAAATCTTCCTTAGTGTAGTGGTGCGGAATATAGCCATCGGTCTCAGGATTCCACACATCATAATCAATGCCGTTGAGCACCCCGCGAAACTTCTCTTGATACAAATGCAAAGTGTGGCCCAAACCGTAGCCAAACTCGCCGAGGTGAGCTTCCCAAGCGTGGTGCGGCGAAACTGTGGTGACAAAGTTCGAGTAAACAATGCCGCCTTTCATAAAGTTGATAGCAAAAGGGTTAAAGTTATCTCGCAGGCGATCGTACTCAAAATAATAATCCGGTCTGTGCAAACCCGTTGCTTGCAAAATATCGCTACCTCCCATGCCTTGATGTTTGAAATTGTGAATGGTATAACAGACTCGCTGATATTCCATCCAATTGTATTTGTAAATTTCAAACAGCAGGACTGGAACCAAACCAGTTTGCCAATCATGACAGTGAATCACATCGGGACGCTTGTTGCTTCTGAGCAAAAATTCCAAAGCGGCTTTGCTGAAAAATGCAAACCGCATATTGTCGTCATTGCACCCGTAATAACAGCCGCGATTAAAAAAGTTATCTTGAGAGCGAGGTTCGATGAAAAAACACAACTGCCCGTGCACCCAGCCGCACAAGACATCACAGAGGATTTCGCCGCCGTACCAGGGCACAGCCAAATCCCTGTAGGCCTCGTGAAGTCCCCAAATGTGGTCATACCTCATGCAGTCGTACTTGGGTAGAATAACCTCGACGCAGTGGCCGGAATTCTCTAACTCCCGACTCAAACCGTAAACTACGTCGCCCAAACCTCCTGCTTTGATGACGGGGGCGCATTCCGAGGCAATTTGTACTATGTACATTTTTTTTCTAGCTCCTGGATGAATCAAAAAAATATTTTCTTAACTTGACAAAGTATATGATTTCTCGGCAAATAAGCAAGTCGGTCATTGGGAATAAAAGGGCGATCGGGCTCCCAGAAGCCGAATTTGCGGCGGTTGCGATCGGCGATATCGTTTCGGCATTGCTGCAACTCGATCGCAAATTCCGCAAAACATAACTCATCTTCTCGCATTTGTCAACTCAATCTTTTGAGTCAAATCGGCATTTGTCTCGTCTAGTTCCGAATAGCGATCGAATAACTCACTCAAAGCTTCTTCTCCAACAATTTCTCCATTACTGACAAACTTCTCTACCTCCACCGAACCATCACTCAAAAATTCAATTTCCCACCGTTCCCCAGGTACAGCTACAATTACCATCATAGCTTCATCCCGATGATGCGCTAAACTGTAATCGATCGCCTGTTTTTCCAACTTTTGCAAAAATAATATTAGTTGGTCAAATCCATTATTTTTCATCTATCAAATCTCCGATCGCTCAACAATTTGCGAACCATCCTAAAGCCGGGGATATTTTCTTCAGCACCTCTTTCTATTTGCTCCCATATCATTTCGCTAAATTCTTCCCAACTTGGCGAACTTGCCGGAAGCTGTGCTTGTTTTATACTAACTTTTTTACCTTTGAGAATCTCAGACACTTTCATGCCTGCAAATTTGTGTGCAATGTTTCTTCCTCCTTATCTTACATAAATCCCACTCATAAATCTCATAACGCTCGACAAAAATGCAACAAGTTATCCCAAACCCATCGCATCATTTTCACATACTAATAATTTACCTTTGCCCTGATAATACCAAACATAACCCTCCCCACCGCCTTTGCCAAAATGACCTAATTTTCGATAATCTTCTTCAATCCCCTTGGTAAATCCTTTTACTAAATCGCAATCAGCTATCAAAGTTTCACCTTGTTTTAGTTCCACAATCTTAGCCGGTGAATTTGTAGCTGCTACAACAGTAGCTTGTTGCTCGCGCAAAGCTGTAACAGCAATTCTCCACCTACCGTCATTAGAAGCAGCCACTTGTCGAAATTTCAGTTTTTTAGCACCGATAACTACATTGTCCGAACAAAACTGAAATATACCGTCATCAAACTCCCACTGCTCTGCATCCGAAAGGTCGATCGGCATATAATGCAGGAAATGCCCTTTTTGTCTCGGTTCCAGTTTCACCGTACCAGTCCCTTGATATACGGGAGCGTTGTAATCCATTTCCGTTGTTAAAGATACCCACATATCTTTCAAACGGTTATCCGTTTTATAAACACCGGAAGTCAATTTCCCCATACACCAATGCAACGCACCTTTTTGAATTATCACTCCCGAATTATTCAAGTTAATTTCCGCTTGCTGAACCAACGGAATATTTTTAGTTGGATGGTAAAACTTATTGGTTTCAGGATTGATGTTATTTTGGATGTACCACAAATCCGTCGGTTCCAAAACCTTGATTTCGTATTTCATAATTTACCTAGTACAGCTCGGCGTAAGTACACAGACTATATTTATGGTAGAATAACATAGTTAGCTGAGACCCGTTTAGGTGG
>NZ_JAUBVF010000147.1:0-2120 GCF_036705685.1 Microcoleus sp. AT3-A2 | reverse complement strand
TTAGCAGGCATTCACTTTTTCTGAATATCATTATGTTATATTATACCAATATGCGTTTTAAATGCACAACAGCTTAGATAGAGCAACCACTGACAGTCCCGGGATCGCTCTTTTGATTGACCGACTCGTTGAACAAGGCATTAGTGTAAAAATAGAACCCACCCCCGCAGGCGAATTAGGCATTAGCTACAAATTAGGCAATATTGCTTTTAGCGGCACTCATTTAGGCAAAGCTTACACCTTCAAGGGGCTGCAAAAATACAGAGGAGTCACTTACTCTGCTAATACTGACAGAAATGTGGAAGCCATTCCCCCATTGCAAGAGCGAGAATTGAACGAAAATTTGGAAACAGAAAACTCTAAACCAAATAGCGACGCGAACACTGATAGTGATGCTGATGACTGCGGCGAAATGAGGAACAGCAGCATCGAGAGCAATTCTTCACCAATATACTGGCAGAGTAACTCTAATATTGACAGACCAGAGCGAGAAGGAAGCAGCACAGAAACCGACAAAGATTCTCTAATCTCTGAATCAGAAGATGTAGGCAAACCCGACTCGCCCAACGATCGCGAAACATCGGGGTTCGACTCACTTAACTGGGAGTATGTACGAAGCAATTTGATAGAAAATGCTTGTCTGCCAGTCGAATTAATTGACCTGCTACACGACAGGGGATGGATAGACGCAGACAGCCTAAACCGCCCTGTATTCCAACTCCGCACTCTTGCAGGAGAGTACAGAGGAACCTGCACCTTAGACGCCAATGGAAAATTTTCCATTGACAGTCATGGGGGAGGCTCACATCAAGCAGGTTCCGACAGTGAAAAGGGAGTTTTCTGGATAGCGGTTCAAAACAATATTGAAAGAGCCATTATTGCCAGCAACCCGATAGAACTCCTGTCTGTAATTGCCTTAGATCCAGATTTCAATAATAAGCCGACTTTATACTTAAGCATTGATGCGGTTTCTTCGCTGCCAACCGACTTTCTTAAGGAAGTAGAAACTATAGTAGTCGGCTTCAAAGGAGATCGAGACGGCGATCGACTGTCAAAAGAAATTATTGAAACATTCCCTCAATCAAAGCGAATCAATCCAGGCTTTGCCGGCTGGAACGCAATCTTAGCATCTCAAGAGCCAGAAAACGAAAATGGTTTTAACGCTCGTGATGAAGCAATCGATCGCAATTTTGGCATAATTTTGGATTAATCAAAGCTCACTATTAGTATTTTACGCAGCTTTCATGGGGCCAGGAAACGATGACTGAAGTTGGGCGATAAACAAATTGCTTATTTCCAGCCATTTTCGACTTGTTTGAGCAGTAAAACCGTCGCTGCAACCCACCTCAAAACCAAACAATATGCTATTTGGAAAAGCTTTTTTTCCAAACCTGCGTGTCCAAGCCGTGAGTCAGCCTCTATTATCAGTAGTGTGAAAGAGTGGAAGCGCCACCTTAAAATTATGAATCTACGTCACTTACTTCTCTCGACTGCGCCCTAAATCTTCGTGCAACCAGCGAGAATGGAACTCTGCTTTGTTAGAAATAAGGGAAGGACTAAAAGCAGTGTATCTCCCAATTAAATTCAGCGATTTGCCATTGGTGAAGTGGCTGCTAGCGCAGCATTATGAATGGCTTGCTAACAAAAATTTTAATCTGAGAAATTTCCAACTATCATCATGAAACTGCATTCACCCATTTGCGATCTGCCAGGGTTAAGCCGAAGCAATTACAAAATGCTAGAAAGGCTGGGCCTTACAACTGTACGAGACTTACTGCTCTACTTTCCCCGTGATTACATCAAGTATCGGCGAGTAAAAATTTATCAGTTGAAAGTAGGCGATTCAGTCACGGTTGTAGGTAAAATTCAACATCAGGAAGTAGTCAGTCCGCCTAAAAATTCTAGGCTAACAATTCAGACTATTATTGTCAAGGACAGAACCGGTAAGATAGCCTGCAAGCGTTTCTTCAACCACCCGTACTATCAATCAAAAAAGTGGAGGAACGAGCAAGGCGCCACCTATGTTGCTGGAGGCATTGTTGCTAAGTAGTCAGACACAATTAATTACACAAATACATAGTAGAATGATATTTCCGGCAAAATTATGAGTTAATTACAGT
>NZ_JAUBVF010000101.1:0-9806 GCF_036705685.1 Microcoleus sp. AT3-A2 | reverse complement strand
GTCGCTAATTTAGGATGATTGCATTTACGTCATACAGCCTAGTTACACAAAGGCTTTAATTGTTTTTGGAGATGTCTTATGTATTAGCTTTAGTGTAGCGTCTCAGTGTGATTTTTATCAAGGGCGATCGCCCTTGCTGAATCTCCAATCACTGATTGAGCGCACGGGCAATTTTTTGCAGCATTTAAAGCGAGTGTCCCTCATACTCCGCATCTTCAAGCCGTGCAATCACCGACTGTTTTGACCCAATGCGATCTGCAAGTTGCTGTTGGGTCAATCCTGCTTGCGTCCCAATCTCATAAATGAGATTACGACAGCATACCGATACCTTTATTGACAAGTCAGATTTAGACTGGGATTTTATTTTAAATCATTCTAACCTTCCTTCAGCCGTGTATTATGGTACTTTCGCTGCTTAAAAATTGTTTGGACTATTGAATAGTGTAAAACTTTCAAATATGCAATCGTTAAAACAAGCTGCCCGCCGACTTAAAAAAGAGACTTACGCCCTTTATTTAGCCAGTACAGACCAGAGAGTACCTTGGTACGCCAGAATTTTAGCTAGCCTTACGGTTGCCTATGCTTTTAGCCCGATCGACTTAATTCCTGACTTCATACCAATTCTCGGCTACTTGGACGATTTGATAATTGTACCTTTGGGAATTTGGCTGGTACTGAAGATGATTCCGTCACAGGTTTTAGCCGAGTGTCGGGAAAAAGCAGCCGCAGAAATAGAGCGAGGAAAACCGATAAATAGGGCTGCCGCTGCTGTGATTATTGCCATCTGGATTGGCTTGGGAATATTAGCTGCAATTTGGCTGACACGGATATTTAAAGGTTAAAAAAAATCACCTATCTAGTTATTGTGTAGCGTGCGCGCCCAGCACCTTACCTGAAACAACTCGCTGGCTCCAAAAATATTTAAAGTTTTAAAAATTACCGTTCTAGTTATAATATAGAGTGCGCTAGGCGCACCTTACGTTAAAAGAACTCGCGGTATCGCATACCAAGTATTATTTACCCCCTTAAAAAATTAAACTAACTTTCTAGCTATGACTCAAACCACTGATTTTCTCAGCCACCTCAACCCATCTCAGCGCCAAGCAGTCGCCCATTATAACGGGCCGCTGTTAGTAGTAGCGGGCGCTGGTTCCGGCAAAACGCGAGCTCTAACTTACCGAGTTGCTAACTTAGTTCGCACCCATAGAGTTGATCCAGAAAATATTCTGGCGGTGACATTTACAAATAAAGCCGCCAGGGAGATGAAAGAAAGAATTGAGAAATTGCTGGCAACTCAGCAAGCTGAAGCGGAATATGGCAAATCTTTGGTAGACTTAGCCCCGGATGTGCAGACAAAATTGCGATCGCAAATTTACCAAAGAATTACCAAACACATTTGGATGGGGACTTTTCACTCTTTGTGCGGCCGCATTCTCCGCTACGATATTGAAAAATACCAAGACGAAAAAGGCCGCCAGTGGAAGAAAAACTTTTCGATTTTTGATGAGTCAGATGCTCAAAGTCTCGTCAAACAAATCGTCACCAAAATCCTAAATCTTGACGACAAGAAATTTGACCCGCGAAAAGTCCGCTATATCATCAGCAACGCTAAAAATAAAGGCTTGTCGCCTCAAGAATACCAAGCAGCAGAACCCGATTATCGAGGTCGTGTGATTGCCGATGTTTACAGTCGCTACCAAGACGCTTTAGCAGCCAACAATGCCCTAGATTTTGACGATTTAATCCTCGTTCCCGTTAAACTTTTGAGCCAAAACGAGCAAGTATTAAGTTACTGGCATAAAAAGTTTTGCCATATCTTAGTTGACGAATACCAAGATACCAACCGCACTCAATACGATTTGATTCGGATGTTGGTGACAAATAACGCTGACCCAAAAAAGTTCGATAAATGGCAAAACCGCTCGATTTTTGTCGTGGGCGATGTCGATCAATCAATTTACAGCTTTCGCATGGCAGATTATACCATATTGCTGGAATTTCAAGAGGATTTTGGAGATGGTTTGTCGGACGAGAAAACTCAGACAATGGTAAAATTAGAGGAAAATTATCGATCGCGCGAAAACATCCTGCAAGTAGCGAACCACTTGATCGAACACAATACCGAACGGATCGAGAAAATTCTGCGCCCGACTCGCGAACCGGGAGCTCCGATTGTTGTCTGGCGGGCAGACAACGAATTAGATGAAGCGGAATTTGTAGCAGGTCAAATTCATTCCTTAAAGCGCCAAAACTCAGAATACGAAAACGGCAGTAACTTTGCGATTCTCTACCGCACAAACGCTCAATCTCGCTCCTTTGAAGAAGCGTTAATGCGTTTAGACATTGCCTACAATATTGTCGGTGGCCTCAAGTTTTACGATCGCAAAGAAATCAAAGATATCCTAGCATACCTGCGGACGCTTGCAAATCCCGACGATAGCGTCAGCCTCAAACGCATCATCAATACTCCCCGCCGCGGCATTGGGGATACCACATTTTCCAAAGTCGAAGACGCTGCAACTCAATTGGGCATTCCGTTGTGGGAAATCCTCAGCGATGAATCTTCTGTCAATACTCTCGCAGGGCGATCGGCAAAAGCTATTATTAAGTTTGCCGAAATGATAGGTCGTTGGCAATCGCAAGTTGAAACTCTGCCGGCTTCGCAAATTGTCCAAGGAATTATCCAAGATTCAGGCTACATTGAAGATTTGAAAAATCAAGGAACCGAGGAAGCCGAAAATCGCATAGAAAACGTCAGAGAATTGTACAATGCTGTGCTGCAATTTGAAGAACAAAACGAAGAACCGACGCTGACATCATTTTTAGCAAAAGCATCTTTAGCATCCGATTTAGATGACTTGCAGGAAGAAGATTCCCGCGTGTCGCTGATGACGCTGCACTCGGCAAAAGGGCTAGAATTTCCCGTAGTATTTCTAGTCGGAATGGAACAGGGTTTATTTCCCAATTTTCGCAGTTTGGACGACCCGAAAGCGATCGAAGAAGAACGCCGTTTGTGCTACGTCGGCATCACTCGCGCCCAGGAATTGCTATTTCTCACCCACACTCGCGAACGCCGCCTCTGGGGAGGCTTCCGGGAACACTGCACCCCTTCGCTATTCTTAGGCGAATTGCCACCACATTTGCTGGCTGGAAGTGCGAAGAAAACTAAGACGGGGAAAACGGCTGCATCTAAAGGAAAAACTAATAATTCAGCCGCTAATGCCGGCAATTCTCAAGCGGGAAACAATGGACAATCGGGGGATTGGAAAACGGGCGATCGGGTTTTTCACCATGCTTTTGGAGTTGGAGAAATTACCCACGTTTTGGGAGAAGGCGATAAAACTAATCTGGCAATTAAGTTTTCCGGTTTGGGCAGAAAAATCATCGATCCGAGAACAGCTAAGTTGCAGCGAGTGTAAGTAAAAATATAGCAAAGCATCTGCGTTAATCTGCGTTAATCTGCCTAAATCTGCGGTTTCCCCATCCATCAAAGATTTATGCAATAACCCTAACCTGTAACACTTCGCATTGCTAATAACGCCGTCCCATAAGCAGCCGCAGTATGAATTGGCGTTACTACAGGCACTTTTAAATAACGCTTTCTAATCGCACTCCAAACAGTATTTTTTGCACCGCCGCCAGCCGTATAAACTTTGGTCAAAGGAGTTGCACCCAATTCTTGCAATAATTGATATCCCCGCGCTTCAATCCTCGCTATGCTTTCTAGCAAACCGTGCAGAAATTCCACTGAATCAGTGGGACGCGGTTCGAGTCGGGGAGGCAAATTAGGGTCGTTAATGGGAAAGCGATCGCCCTTTTTCAACAATGGGTAATAATCCAGCAAACTCTCTTGTTCTGGATCAATTTGTGTGCTATAATTATCCAACTCAACATCAGTAAAAAAGTGTCGCAGCACCGCACCTCCGGTATTAGAAGCACCTCCAACTAACCACAAATCGCCTAATTTGTGACTGTAAATCCCGTATCTAGAATCATCTACGCGGGTATGACTTAACAGTTTGACTGCTAGTGTAGAACCGAGAGAAGTTACTGCTTCCCCTGGTAAATTGACACCGCTTGCTAAAAATGCGGCAATGCTATCGGTTGTACCAGCACAAATCATACAATCGCGGGGAAAACCGAAGCGATCGCCCACTTGAGCTCTCACTTCCCACACAGGCGTGCCCGGTGCGACAACTTGCGGCAATTCAGGCGTTGCAGCGCCCGCAATTCCCTGTGTCAGCCAATTTGGATAGCACAAAGTATCAACATCGAAACCGAGTTTCAAAGCATTGTGATAGTCGCTAATTCCTAATTTCCCGTGCAGCAGAAATGCCAGCCAGTCAGCTTGATGCAGGAAAACTGTAGGGGCGGTTTCCTCTCGAAAGTCTTGCAACCACAGGAGTTTGGCCAGACTGGATGTTGCGCTTAATACTGTGTGGTTGGCAGGGGCGATCGCCCGCAACCTCTCAGTCACCGCTGCACCGCGCGGATCATTGTATAAAATGGGTTCGCATACTGGTATACCGTCGGTATTGCACAGCATGACAGTGGAAGATGTGCCGTCAATGGCGATCGCCCTTACCTGATTGCGGATTGTTGGGGGAATTTGCTCGATCGAATCCCACAGCGCATTTTGCCACACCGAGGGCAATTCAGTCTGTTGTTGCCCGTTGTTGGCAAAAGTATATTCTGTCTCACAATGGATTGTACCCTGGGAGTCGATAATTGTCGATCGCGCGCCCGTCGTGCCGAAATCTATTCCCAAATAAAGATTCATTTGCCACTCCCGCGAATTTTCCTATATTTGACTAAACCACAAATTTTATTTGCGTCTTATGGTTGTTTCTAACTCAGCTTCTTCTGCGACAATATCAGGATTTATCTGCTCTTTGGCTTATTATTTAAATAATGGATAATTGTCTAAGGTGCGAGCGCTAAGTCTGAGAAGTTTTAGGTTTTCTACAGATTCCATCATAAGCTCTATTGGCGTTGCTGATTTAAAGTAGGAAAAGCTAAATATACAAGTCGTAGAAACCAGTATCCACAAAGCTTCTGAATTTTCAAATTATTTTTTTATCCCCTGATTAAGAAACACCGGGATTTGTTCTGATGCCAAATCTTTGGCAATAGCTTTGAATGAACGGCATCGGCAAGATTATTTGAAGTGGAGGCAGCGGGTAATAAAGATTCGGTTTTTCGCGCTAGTTGGCTTAGTCGAGTCCATAGATAAGCGTGAGAGGTATATTGATCAGTTTTAGTTACAGGTACAGGTTCGTTGGAGTTAGCTCAAGCTAGAGCTTGAGCTACTTAAATCTAAAGTTTAATTAAATGTTAGCAACTAAACTTGGCAAGTCAATTAGACTAACTCTGTCAGTAGCGTATCGGAGCAGTTAAATGTCCCCTTGGGTGAAAAATGATCCAAATTCAGGCGGAGTTAAAATCCCTCCAGCCGTTCAACAACAGGTAAAGCAGCGTGTTCTCGATTATGCAGCAGCTAACTACGCTGGCAAGTACACTCGCCTAGAGATCCGCTTTCGCAGTCAGTTTTGTTACATTGATGCCTATAAAGAACCTGATTGCCCTCCAGATTTTCCACCCAAAGACTTTCCCGTATCTCGCGAGGAATATTTAGAACGAATGCGAAATAGCCCCATTCACCTGTGTCGGCTGCGCTACTTTGGCGATGCAGAATCTTGGAGTCTGGGGTTTTACACCTACAGCAATGAAAAATATGAGCTTTGTATGTTCAAGAATGGCAGTTTCTACGGTACTCCTGAACAAGCTTTTGCCATTTCTGCCATGTATTTGCAGTAACCAAAAATGACCCTCTGAGGTCGAAAAACTGTGAGTTTCCCTCTTACCATGTATTTTTATGAGCGAATATCAATACTACGAGTTTCAAACCATCGACCGACCGTTGACTAAAGCGGAACAACAAGCAGTCAGCCTACTCTCTAGTCGCGTACAAGTAAGTTCTACTAGGGCGATATTTACTTATAGCTATGGAGATTTTCGAGGCGACCCAAAAGACCTATTAGTCCAATACTTCGATGCCATGTTTTACATGGCTAATTGGGGAACATTACAACTAATGTTTCGTTTTCCCAAAGGTCTGATTGATGTTGAACGGATGCAGAAATATTGCATTGAAGATCTGATTGCTGTTTCTGAAATTAATAATTTTGTCATTTTAGAAATTTCTATGGAGGACGAAGAAGGTTTTGGGTGGATAGAGGGAGAAGGAAATCTATCCTCTTTGATAGGTTTGCGCCAGGAAATTTTGCAGGGAGATTATCGTTTACTTTATCTGGCTTGGCTGAAAGCGATTAGCTATCTTGATATTGATGAACTCAATGAAGAAGAGTTAGAGCCACCTGTTCCTCCTGGATTGGGTAAGTTATCTTCATCGTTAGAGGCTTTTATAGATGCTTTTGAATTGAATGAGCATCTGCTAAATGTGGCAACAATTGCGAGTGCTGCTAAACCTTCTCTTTCAGAAAATAGCCTAAAAGCAGCTATAAAAAAACTCGATCGTTCTGAAAGCGATACCTTTTTACTGCGGTTAGCCAAAGGAGAAGCTAATCTGTCCTTTGAATTGCGTAAAAGATTATCACAAATGATGGAAGTTATGCAAGATGTAATTACAGGAGAACGAACAATTAGAGAGCTTTTAGAGAGCGCTGAACAGGAACAAAAACAGAGCGATCGCAAAAAAGAACAGGCAACTGAAGCTTTACGAGTCAGAGAATTGGAAGCTTTGGCTCTGCGAGAAACGGCTGCTTGGGAAGATGTAGAGGCTCTTATTCAAAAAGGAACTTCTAAATCTTACGATGAAGTAGTGCCGTTACTTTTAAAACTCCGAAACTTAGCGGATTATAAAAACCAACAAGCTAATTTTTCAACACGGCTGAAACAACTTTATGCTCAATATAGTAGTCGCACTGGATTAAAAAGACGTTTACTTGAGGCGAATTTATAATCGACTTGAAAGGGAAAGGTGATTCAATTGTATTGACAGTCTGCGGTATAAGGATGTGCTCGCAGATTTATTCAAGTGACGATCGCACTCAACGACTACGATCGCCAATGTATTGAGTTTATCGTGAAGCAACACTGCCAAAGACAAAATATTGGGCGTTGCTTAATCAGGGTATGAAAAAAATAAGTTAAAAATCCAGAAGCTTTGTGGATACTGGTTTCTCTGACTTGCATATTTAGCCTTTCATACCGTAAATTAGTAACGCCGAACAGCAGATCCGGGTAAGGACATCGCATTGCCCAAAGCGTGTCAACTTAACCCGAAAGATCGGCAGGGGTTTAAACCCCTGCCAGACAAGGCATTGCCGTGTCCCTAGTTAAACTTTTGTCCCGCACTCAGGACAAAACTTATTGCTCGAAACATTCTTCGCGCCGCAACTCGGACAATAAATCAACTCTGCAGATGGCAACGTGCTGCGTTCCGGCAAACCAACCATTTGAGCGTTGCTCTTACCTGGAACTACCATCGGATAGCAGTTTTCGTCCCTCGTCACCTTGACGTTCATCAGCACTGGGCCGTCATGAGCGAGCATTTGAGCGATCGCATCTTTGAGTTCCTCCGGTTGCGAAACCAGCATCCCCTTCACGCCATAAGCTTCAGCCAGCATCACAAAATCCGGCATCCCCACAGTCATATTCGACGACGAATAACGCTCCCCGTAGAACGCCTGCTGCCACTGCCGCACCATGCCTTGCCAGCCATTATTTACAATCACAATCTTGACATTAATGCCGTATTGTGCTAAGGTTCCCAACTCTTGAATATTCATTTGCACGCTAGCATCGCCAGCAATACAAATCACTTGCTCATCGGGTAGCGCCATTTTCGCGCCCATCGCCGCCGGCACCCCGAAACCCATCGTTCCCAAACCAGCGCTGGAAATCCAGCGGCGCGGCCCGTTGTTCAAGAATTGAGCCGACCACATTTGATGTTGACCGACATCTGTTGTGTAGTAAGCATCCGGCGCTTGAGTAGCCAACTCCGAAATCACCTCTTGCGGAGCCAAAATGTCTGGGTAATGAGGCACAACTAAAGGATAGTCCTGTTTCCAGCGATCGATCCTGTGCAGCCATTCCGCAGTTTGTCCGGTCTTCCCCGAAACTCCAGTTTCCCGACAGCGGCGCAGCAAATCGAGCAAAACTTGGCGGACATCTCCGACAATCGGCACGTCAGGGCCGCGATTTTTGCCGACTTCCGCCGGATCGATATCGATGTGAATCACCTTAGCCCGCGCGGCAAACTCGTCTAATTTCCCGGTCACGCGATCGTCAAACCTCGCCCCCACAGCAATCAGCAAATCGCACTCGGTAACGGCAAAATTAGCGTAAGCAGTGCCGTGCATCCCCAGCATTTTCACCGACAAAGGATGGTTTTCGTCAAAGGAACCTTTGCCCATCAGCGTTGTCGTGACCGGCAATTGAAAAAGTTCGGCGAGTTCCTTAATTTCCTCGTGGGCCCCCGCGGCGATCGCCCCGCCGCCCACATAAAGCAAAGGACGCTTTGCTTCCTTCAGCAAATGAATTGCTTGATTAATTTGCCGAGGATTTCCCTTCACCGTCGGCCGATAGCCCGGAATTCTCACTGCTCCCGGTTCCACGGGCAGATAGTCAAATTCTTCCAAACCCACATCCTTGGGCACGTCAATCAACACAGGCCCCGGCCGCCCTGTACTCGCGATGTGGAAAGCTTCTGCCACAATTCGCGCCATATCTCCCGGCTCGCGCACTACATAAGAATGCTTGACAATTGGCAGGGTAATCCCGTAAATATCTGTTTCCTGAAACGCATCAGTGCCGATCGCCGGACGGGGCACCTGACCGGTGATAATTACCATCGGGATCGAATCCATGTGGGCCGTCGCAATCCCCGTCACTAAATTAGTGGCGCCGGGCCCGGAAGTAGCGAAACAAACCCCAACTTTTCCGGTAGCGCGGGCGTACCCGTCGGCCGCGTGAGCAGCACCTTGCTCGTGCCGCACCAGAATATGTTTGATAGCGCCAGTTTCTTCAGCGCGGTAGAGTTCGTCGTAAAGCGGCAGAATTGCGCCGCCGGGATAACCAAAAATATGCTTGACGCCGTGGCGGATCAAGCTGTCAATCAGAGCAAATCCACCAGTTGCACGTCTGATGGTCACTTTAGTTTTTAGTTGCACAGAATTTCCTTCCTTAAACTAATTATGATTTTTAATGAAAGCTTTTATACTACTTTAATCTCAATTAATGAAACTATGAAAATTTAAGTGGTGAGATTTTACAAAAGATTTCGCGATCGCAGAGGGTTCGCCCGATCGAGAAATTGGGGAACAGCAGAGGAAGAAAAGAAACAGAGGAAATAGCGGCCTCTATGGCTGTTTACCGTGATATGACGCTTTTAGAGCATTCGTGATTCGGCATTCGACAAGAAAAACAATCGTTTGAGCAATTAAGAACGTCCTAATCATCAGGGCGGTTGCTATGTTATGGATCGATCGTGAAAAGAAAGCCCTCGAACCTCTTACCATTGGTGTCAACACTCGCCTAAAACCCTTGATAAATCTTGTTTAGACGCGAGTGTCGAGCCCGCTCTCATTGCCGTTAAGAAGGGAAACTAAAGAGAATGCTTTGGTTCATCCCAACTCTCAGGGGATCTGGGCAATCATCGTCAAACAGTAGATCGGTACTACATTTGACGTTAATTTGAAACCCATCCCCTCTTCCTTCTTCCTTCTTCCTTCTTCCTTCTTCCTTCTTCCTTCTTCCTTCTTCCTTCTTCCTTCTTCCTTCTT
>NZ_JAUBVF010000100.1:0-9815 GCF_036705685.1 Microcoleus sp. AT3-A2 | reverse complement strand
TTGCACTTTACTCTCGATCGCACGATTTCTTAACCCAGGCTACGTCAAGTGCGATCGATATATTCAGCAAGCCCTAATTACCGGAAATATTGTTCGTGAAACCCGCCTCTACAACAAATATATCCCGATGCTCGTAGGCGCTGGTTTTACCGACAATCTTTGAGGAAAACTCACAATTTATATAAACCAGCCCTCCACAATCATGGGCTCGGCTGACGGGTTTATTTATCTCTTTAATTACTGTCTTTAGTCGTAGGGCGCGATCGTCAAAAAGAATGATTCGCTACCCCAAGAAAACCTTTATTTATAGAGGTAGAACTTAGAGGAATATATTATGCCAACTCAACAACAAACCCATCCGGCTCAACATCAAGAACAGCAACCCGGTATTGAATCCCAAATGACTCCGCAACCTCAATCCTTCGCGGAGGGATATCGCGGTAGCGACAAATTGCGGGACAAAGTAGCCTTAATTACTGGCGGAGACAGCGGTATCGGGCGTGCAGTGGCGATGGCCTTTGCCAAGGAAGGCGCTAACGTGGTCATCAGCTATCTTAACGAAGATGATGATGCCAAAAAAACCAAAGAGGCGATCGAACAACAAGGCCGGCGCTGTATTGCGATCGCCGGCGACATCGGCGACGAAAACGTCTGTCAAAACCTTGTAGAACAAACAGTTAAAGAATTCGGACACCTCGACATCCTTGTCAACAACGCCGCCGAACAGCATCCCCAAGAAAGCATCGAAAACATCACCGCCGAACAATTAGAGCGCACCTTCCGCACGAACATTTTCTCAATGTTTTACCTCACAAAAGCCACTCTCAAACACCTCAAAGAGGGAAGTGCAATTATCAACACTACGTCTGTCACCGCTTACAAAGGCAATCAACAATTGCTAGATTACTCCTCCACAAAAGGAGCAATTGTTGCCTTTACTCGCTCTTTGTCTCAAAGTTTAGCTGAGAAAGGAATTCGCGTCAACGGAGTCGCCCCCGGTCCGATTTGGACGCCTCTAATTCCTGCAACTTTCCCTGAAGAAAAAGTGGAGAAATTTGGTGCAGATACGACCTTGGGACGCGCCGGTCAACCCGATGAAGTTGCCCCCAGTTACGTGTTTTTAGCTTCAAAAGATTCGTCTTACATGACTGGTCAAATTTTGCATCCCAACGGAGGATCTGTGATCAACGGATAGATTTGTCGCGAGTTGAGATATAAATAACCGCATTTTGTGGGGACGACTTTCACCCACAATCTCTGACTATAACTCACAATCTAAATAAACCCGCCCCCACAACCATGTTACCTAGGGTGGGTTTATTCATTTTTTTAGTTATTTCAAATCCGGTAGCATCGTCGGGCGTAAAATCCAGTCAACAGCGATGCCCACTCACCTTCGCCGAAGGGTCAATCGATTTTAGATTTTAGATTTTAGATTTTAGAATTGAAGCATTGACCCCACGGATAAATAAATTCGGGGGGCAAGTTTCATCGGATAAAGGTTTTTTATTTCTGGGTCCTGAGTCTGCGAAGGAATGAATCCGGGGGCTTGTATCCTGGATGCTTTCGGTTAACAATCACGGACGGTGCAACCGGAATTGTTGATACAATTAATCTGCGTTAATCTGTATTTATCCTGTATCTGGTGTAAAAAAAAGATAATTTGTTAAGTGCAGATGACAATGGATTGACGCAGATTCACGCAGATAAAGAGAATAGATAGATGAATAATTCCGATGCTAACAGATTTGATATTAGTTTTTGAACATTGGTGAGTTTACACAAAACAGTAATCCCGCCAGGTTGGTAGCGGGATTGATAGGTTGCAGTTTAGCTATTCTCTAGTTTTGCTAGAGTTAAAATTAGCCGACTGCTGAATTATTTCATCTTAGCCATTTCTTGCTGGATGGTGGTTTTTGCTGCTTTGAATTGAGTAGCCATTTGTTCCATTTGTGCTTCGCTCAGATTGCGGCGAATATGAGGGAACATATCGTTTTCTTCTTGTCGAATGTGATCTTTAACCGCTGTTTGGAGCTGTTTAATTTGGGCTTTGAAATCAGAAGAACTAGGGTTAAGAGCCTTAATTTGGGCAAGCATCTGCTTCATTTCTGCTTGCTCGCTATACAGTTCTTGAGTATTGCCGTAGTAGCTGCGAACTGCGGGATAAACAACTTGTTCTTCGGCTTCTGCGTGAACGCTGAGGTCTTTGTAAAGTTGACCGAAGAATTCTTGCAGTTTTTGAGGATCGTCGGTGCTTGCGATTTCCATAAAGAGGGTATCGGTTTTGCGGTGATCCATTGAGATGATTTCGGTGATGTTCATCTCATCTTTGCTGCGGGTAACTGCACCGCCGATGATGCCGGTCATTGCTGCCATTGCATCTTGCACGCGCGCCCAAACGCCTTGGTCGGGGTCTTTGCCGGTCAGTTCGCGGACGCCTAAAATTTCGAGAACTCCTTTGAGTTGTTCTTGGTGAGCGCGGTTCTCAAAGTTAACTGTATTGAGCGGGGTAATGGCTGCTTCAATGTCTGCGCCTACTACTTGAGCAGCTTTGTGAATTAACATACCGGCCATTGTTTGTTTGTGTTTGAGCAGTTCGTGCTGAGCTACTTTTTCAAACATGGTGAGTTCAGAACCTTTCATGAGTTTCTGAACTTCTTCAATCATTTTTGTGCTGGTTTCTTTGGGCTCGGCTTGAATGCCGTATTGCACGATCGTGGTTTCTAATACGCCCAAATTTTTGCGATCGTCTTCTAGCATATCCCGGAAGCGCTGGGCTAGTTCGGAGTCGTTGCAGGAATTGATGAATAATTGCTCGTTGGCGATCAACAGGTTTTGCAGCGCTTTCATGTCTGCTAATTTAGTTGCGATCGCTTGGCGCTTAGTATCTTCTAAGGTAGCTACCATCTGTCGTTTCTCCTCTCAATGTCTTTAGTGTTCTTACATCTCTTAATTTATTGATATATTCTGATAACATCCTCTTTCTCCCGACTGATTCATTAATATCCCGCGCAACCTATTGACTTTTAAACCAAGAAATGATAGTTAATTAAGGCTAAGGTCGTTTTTAAAAAAAGCAAAAATTACCCTTAATAACTGCCAACTAACCACTGACAACTATTAAGTGACAACTACCAACTGACAACTGCCCACTGCCCACTGCCAACTGCCCACTGCCCACTGCCCACTGACAACTGACTTTTGTATCAATTAATCCCGATCGCATAGCTGTAAAGCGCTACCATAGTTGCAGCCGAAGTTAACTAAAGTTTAAGAATAACTAGCTTGTCTCAACTGCTCACTGCTTTAGAGTTCCCAGCCAATGTCTGGAAGCTGAATAATGGGTTAACGGTCATTCACCAGCGGATTTCGGCCACACCGGTGGTCGCGCTAGACGTGTGGGTGAGGGCTGGTGCTACGCTGGAGCCGGATTCTTGGTCGGGAATGGCTCATTTTCTAGAACACATGATATTTAAAGGGACGGATTCGATCGCCCCTGGAGAATTTGACCAGGTAATCGAAAATCGCGGCGGTGTCGCCAATGCAGCTACAAGTCACGACTACGCGCATTTTTTCGTCAACGCTGCGGCCGATTATTTAGCAGAAACAGCGCAGCCGCTGGCAGAATTGCTGCTGCGCGCTTCGATTCCCGATCGGGAATTTGATCGCGAGCGAGATGTGGTACTCGAAGAAATCCGTCAAGCTCAAGACAATCCCGATTGGCTGGGTTTCCAAGCAATGATGGAAACAGTTTACCAGCGGCATCCCTACAGGCGATCGGTACTCGGCACGGAAGAACTGCTGATGTCGCGAACTCCCCATGAAATGCGCTGTTTCCATCGATCGCACTATCAGCCGGAAAATATGACTGTGGTGGTAGTCGGGGGAATTGATGAACAACAGGCCAGAGATGTTACGGAGAAAGCATTCGAGCAGTTTTCAGACAGGTGGGATTGTCCCAAATTAACCGCAGAAGCGGAACCGCCACTGATAGAAATTCGCCGTCAGGAGCTCGGCCTCCCCCGATTGGAACAAGCGCGGCTGATGATGGCCTGGACGGGCCCGGGAGTTGAACACTTGCAAAGTGCTTGCGGCTTGGATTTGCTGTCGGTGTTGCTTGCAGACGGGCGGACTTCGCGTTTAGTCAGGGAATTGCGGGAAGAATTACAATTGGTAGAGGCGATCGACAGCACTTTCTCGTTGCAACGGGAATCGAGTTTATTTACTATCAGTGCAGTCTTGGACGCGAAGGATGTCGAACAGGTGGAATCTCGGATTTGCGATCGACTTTGGGAATTGCAGTCTGAGCCAGTTTCCGAGGTAGAATTGCTCCGCTGTAAGCGTTTGCTGTGCAACGATTTTGCTTTCTCGCTCGAAACGCCGGGACAGCTAGCGGGTCTTTACGGATATTACAATACGATCGCCACTGCGGAAGTAGCGCTCAGCTATCCCACTAGGATTAAGGCATTTGGGCCCTTAGACCTCCAGCGCCTAGCTCAACAATATCTCTCTCCTCGGCGCTATACAGCCGTGGTACTCAAACCAATCTAATAATAGTTGACTGTTCACTGTTCACTGTTGACTGTTCACTGTTCACTGTTAACAGCAACTAGGTTGAGTTGAGACATGAAACCCAAGTCTATTAATTGGAAATTTGAGATTTGTCCCTCAATCTAAAATCTCAAATCGCCAATCTCAAATCGGATGATCGGTAACGCTCACGCTCTACCCATCCTACGAATAATCATGACTAACAGCCAACAGTCAACAGTCAACAGTCAACAGTCAACAGTCAACAGTCAACAGTCAACAGTTAACAAATAATTCAATGAAAAATGAAATCCAGCGCACGGTTTTAGACAACGGTATTGTTGTCTTGGCAGCAGAAAATCCAGCAGCAGATATTATTGCAGCTAGGATATTCCTGCGGGCCGGCAGTCGCTACGTGCAGCCGGAACAAGCAGGATTGTGTCACTTGCTGTCGGCGGTAATGACCAAGGGAACAGATCGACTGTCTTCGCTGGAAATTGCCGAGCGTGTAGAATCGGTGGGAGCGAGGTTGAGTGCCGACTCTACTACAGACTATTTTTTAGTGAGTTTGAAGACGGTTTCTGCGGATTTTGAGGAGATTTTGGAGTTGGCGGCGCAATTGACGCGATCGCCCACTTTCCCGGAAGCTGAAGTCGAACTTGAACGCCGCATTGCCATATCAGCAATTCGATCGCAGCAAGAACAGCCATTTGCGATCGCCTTCGAGCAATTGCGGCACGCGATGTACCAGGAACATCCCTATGCTTTCTCTCCCTTGGGGACGGAAGCTACTATGTCAAAGCTCACCAGAAACGATCTCGAACAGTTCCACAAAACCTATTTCCGTCCCGATAATGTAGTTATTTCGGTAGCGGGCAGAATATCGACCGAAGATGCGATCGCCCTGATCGATCGAACTTTTGGTGACTGGAAAGCGCCTTTAACACCCCTGCCAACTTTAACCGTCCCCCCTCTGTACCCTTCCCCTGAATCGGTCGTTACGCCACAAGATACGCAGCAATCAGTGATTATGCTGGGCTACCTCGCACCCTCTGTCAAAAATCCAGATTATGCAGCGATTAAGTTGCTGAATACTTATTTGGGTAACGGTTTATCGAGCAGGTTGTTTGTGGAATTGCGAGAAAAGCGGGGCTTGGCTTACGACGTTTCCGCGCTATACGCGACGCGCTTAGACACGGCTCAGTTTGTCGTGTACATGGGTACGGCGCCGGAAAATACGGCGACTGCTTTTGAAGGATTGCGCGCAGAAGTCGATCGACTCGCCAACACCGAACTAAGCGAGGAAGAATTGCAAGCTTGCAAGAATAAAATGCTCGGTCAATATGCTTTAGGAAAACAAACTAATTCGCAAATTGCCCAAGTTTTAGGCTGGTACGAAATTTTGGGATTGGGGATTAAATTTGACCAGCAGTTTCAAGAAGAAATTGCACAGGTGACAGCTTCAGAAGCGCGGGATGCTGCTAAGAAATATTTTGTAGAACCGTATATTTCTTTGGTGGGCCCGGAGGTGGCGATTACAGAGTTGGGTGTAGTGGCTGTTTGTTAAGTAGGAAATTGGCGATCGAACTTTTCAAAAGTTCGATCGGTTTAGTCAAGAAGCACGCATAGAGGCTGGTGTGCTTCTCAGACACTTGCAGCAACGTGAAAGTGTCGTAAAGCCTCATTTATAGAGCAATACGGTTCAGATAAGAACAATCTGACTTCCTTTCACAAGTCTGTAACTCCCATAAATTCGTGAAATGAAATTCGTCGGAAAGCGCTAACCCAAGCGTATTGCGGTATAACGGTTCCCATCACCCGCCCGAAATAACCTTTGCATCATAACCCCGATCAGCTCTCGGTGATCGGTGTGCATGGGCGTTGTTAGAGAGCTGTAAGACAGCCAGACAAAACGATTAACTTAATCTTTCCTGACATACGTATCCCACCAAGGATACCATGGGTGAAAACCAAAAGCTCCTGTCGATTTACTAATTATTAGATGCTCACTGTAAGAACCCGTTTCTTCAGGGGTTAATAAACCTACAGTCCAGGACTCATCATTGGCTATAACAATGTCAATATCATTTTGATGAAGTATTCTGCCTAGCAAATCTAGACCCATTTGAATCGCTAAATCCCTGTCTACACTTCCTATTCTTTGCTTATACCAGACTATTCGCCTTAATAACTGAAGCCATTCCTTCATTTCCTCTCGTTGAGATTTCTTAGCAAACGAGATTGCTCGATTGGCAATTTTTATCGCATCCGGTTTCTGATACACGATTTCTTCTTTAATATAGCGAGCCATTATCTCTATAATATATAGGGATTTCGGACAGCTTCTGTCCTCTGCTAACTCAAACAGAAG
Organism: Microcoleus sp. AT3-A2; assembly: GCF_036705685.1. Lineage (NCBI taxonomy): Bacteria > Bacillati > Cyanobacteriota > Cyanophyceae > Oscillatoriales > Microcoleaceae > Microcoleus > Microcoleus sp. AT3-A2. Next base: position 2,914 of record NZ_JAUBVF010000100.1, on the reverse strand, counting down.
TGGAAATAAAATTTCCTTCCCCAGACTAAGGTCTTCATCTTGGTGAAGAATCAGATTTTCGTCATAAGCCCATTGGCGTATCACAATATCGTCAATAACGTCGCCAGCGTAAAAGTAGCGATCCATATACTTGAGACTCCTAGCTAGCCTCTAACTTCTTATTAGGCGGAAACTTTGGGTATAAACACCCTGGAGGGAGATAGGCGGAAACTTTCCGTATATCCTGTAGATGATAGCCACAAACTTTCTAAATATTCTGCCTATAGGGGCGATCGCCCGAAAGTTTACGGAATGTCTACAACTGCGAGTCTTGGATTAGCTCCATGACAACAAAACCGGGAACACTAGGTTTATCTAAAAGACTAGAAAACAAAACCAAGTAATTGCAGGTGCATGACCCCGTTGAATATCCCTTAAAACATAACTGTCTAAAAGGTACATAGCGTTTCTTATGTCCGTGTCCGTGTTTGTGCCTGATCCCGCAGGTTGGGAGCATATACTTGACTATCGGTGATATCAGGTCGTTAGTTGATGACTCCTTCGCTTTGCCAATAAGCAACCAGCTCGGCTCTAGTTTTAGGTGGGTTGCTCAGATATTATCGGCTCGCTAAAACCCGTAGGATGTACTTAGAAAAAGGCAGGTTTAGTCCCAAAGCTTCAGTAGACAGTTGACTTTCTAACTCCGGCGGCAAGTCTAAGTGAATGCTCATTTCTGCGTTCCTCATTGATCGAGATTCTAAATTAATCGTAGCTGATGTCCTGATTATCCAAAATTATCCGAAAATACCTGCGCTACCACCGAAAAAACTTAGTGAGACTTCAATTGAACCTTTTCTGTTCCCGATCTGTCTAAATTCAAGACAGACCCATCAGGTCTAATTTATATGTACTTAGTAAAGCACTTTCAGATTAAAAAAGAGCTGACTCCCTGGCTCAGCGGAGTCCTCGCCGCTTCCCTGCTTGCAGGAGTCGGCTACACAGCTTACAGCCAACTCACAGTCAAATCCAGCCGCGAAACCAGAGGCAGGGCAAAAACCGTTGCTGTCGAAAGGGTGAACCTGCCGATTACAATTTCGGCCAACGGCACAATTGTGCCCGAACGTTCCGTTAACGTCAGCCCCAAAACTTCAGGAATGCTCAAAAGTTTGCTTGTCAAGGAAGGAGATCAAGTTGAAAAAGACCAGATTCTCGCCTACATGGACGACTCGAACCTCCAAGGGCAACTTACCCAAACTCGCGGACAACTCGCAGCCGCCGAAGCAAACCTGCAAAAATTGCTCAACGGCACTCGATCGCAGGACATTGCGGTGGCTAAGGCAGTTTTAGCAGAACAACAGGCAAGTCTGGAAAAATTGCTCAACGGCAATCGAACCCAAGACATTGCTGTAGCCCAGGCACAACTAGCAGAACAACAGGCAACTTTGCAAAAATTGCTCAACGGCAATCGCAGCCAGGATATTGCCGTAGCCCAGGCACAACTAGCTGAACAGCAGGCAAATTTACAAAAATTGCTCAAGGGGAATCGGCCTGAAGACATCGCCCAAGCGATCGCCAAACTCAGAGATGCCGAATACGCGAAAAACCAAGCTGAGGAAGACTTTCAGAGAAATCAGGAACTCTATAAAGCCGGAGCCATTGCTTTGCAAGTTGCCAACAACTCCCGCACGGCGCGCGATCGAGCTCAAACGCAAGTCAGGCAAGCCGAACAAGCTGTAGCTTTGCTGCGATCGGGTACTCGCCCCGAAGAAATCGCTGCGGCGCGGGCTGCTGTGGAGCAAAAACGGCAAGCTTTGACCCTGGCGCGATCGGGGGCACGCCCGGAAGACATCGCTGCAGGGCGGGCTGCTGTGGAGCAAAAACGGCAAGCTTTGGCCCTGGCGCGATCGGGCGCACGCCCGGAAGACATCGCTGCAGGGCAAGCCGCCGTCGAGCAAAAACAGCAAGCTTTGGCGCTGCTAGAAGCTGGTTCTCGCCCGGAAGACATCGCCCAAGCCCGCGCTCAAGTTCTCGCCGCTAGAGGCAGCCTGCAAAGCGTTCAAGCGCTGATCGACGACACTGTGCTGCGGGCTCCTTTTACCGGCACTGTCACCCGCAAGTACGCCGATCCGGGCGCTTTTGTGACTCCCACGACTGCAGGTAGTGCGGTTTCTTCGGCGACTTCTTCTTCGATTTTGTCCTTAGCTTCAAAAAATCAATTAGTAGCAAACGTAGCAGAAACTAATATTTCTCAGATTAAGATCGGCCAGGCTGCGTCTATTCAAGCCGATGCTTTTGCGGGAAAGACTTTTGCAGGTAAAATCACTCAAATTTCGCCTCAGTCGATCGTCCAGCAAAATGTAACAAGTTTTGAGGTAAAAGCGGCAATTATTAATGATGATAAACAAATGCTGCGATCGGGCATGAATGTGAATGTGGAGTTTAAGGCGGGTGAACTTAAAAATGTTTTGGTAGTTCCGACTGCGGCCATTGTCCGTCAACAAAGGGAAACGGGGGTTTATGTTCCGGGTGGAGAAGATGGTAAGCCTGCTTTTATGCCGATTAAGACTGGTATGACGGTGGATGATAAGACGGAAGTGCGATCGGGTTTGAAAGGAAATGAAAAAGTGCTGCTTAGTTTACCCTCCGGATTGCGGCCTAGATCCCAAAATCCATCGTCGGGCCCGATTCCCGGTTTGCAACCGGGTGGGGGAAGGCGCTTGCGTTAGGGTTTTGATTTTTTTATTGAACCGCGAAGGCGCGTTAGCGCTAGGGCGCGAAGGAGGAAAAAGAATAAGGAAGAAGGATTAAGGTTTTAATTGCCTATGCTTTTCGGCTCACTGCCCAATACCCAATGCCTAAGCATTTGTGACAAGTTAAGAAAAAGTGCAAATTGTCAAGGGGGTAGAGAAAAAAAGGTAAAATAGGCTGAAACATC
>NZ_JAUBVF010000099.1:0-9952 GCF_036705685.1 Microcoleus sp. AT3-A2 | reverse complement strand
CAATTATGAGTTAGCTTTAGGGGATTAAATTTAAAACCTCTAATTATAACATATATCTTTTTTGCAAGAGGTCTAATGTTGACCGGTCTTGGAGGCAGAAACCGGGAATAGACGATCGCATTTTTACCATTCAGCAGTAAGGTACGCAGCGCGCACCTTACAAACTATTAACCTATGACTATTCTGCCACTTCCTCAGATTCCGATTCTTCGGCCGATTCTTCACCAGCAGGCGGCACTAAAGCCACAGCTACGATCGAATCATCCTCATCTAACCGCTGCACCCGCACACCCGTTGCTGTGCGCGATTGAGTAGAAATTGCACTCACAGCCTGACGGATAATAATACCTCGGTTGGTAATGATCATCAATTCGTCATCTTCGTTGACAATTCGCAACGCAGCTACCTGATCCTTACCCTTTTTCGACTTGAATTTAGTAGCCGTCAATCCCTTGCCAGCCCGTCTTTGTAGGCGGAATTGAGACACAGGAACCCGCTTACCATAGCCGTTGGTGGTGATTACCAACACCGAAGGAACTTCGCTGCTAACTGTCGAAATTTCTTCGACCTCTTCGCCTTCAATTTCCTCGGCTTGCAGTTCTAATTCTTCGTCTTCCAATTCCCCATCTTCAGTGTCCAATTCAGCAATTTCGCCTCCTTCTAATTCCGAGTCTTCAGTTTCTAATAGAGCAATATTAGCTCCCTCTAATTCCGAGTCTTCAGTTTCCAATTCAGCAATTTCGGCAACAATTGAACTGGGCAAAATGTCCATGCTAATCAACTCATCGCCCGATCGCAATTTCATTGATTTTACACCCCGCGTCGCGCGGCCGACTGGGCGCAACTGTTCGTGATTGGTGCGGAAATGAATTGCCATGCCTTGGCGCGTACCGATGATGATGCTGTCACCCACTTTTGCTCTGCGTACCCAGCGCAGTTGGTCGCCTTCTTCTAGAGAAATCGCGATTAATCCATTAGTGCGGATGTTGCCAAAAGCTGAAAGTGCGGTTTTCTTGATGTAGCCGCCGCGAGTCAACATTACCAAGTATTCTTCGCTGGTGAATTCTGTGACTGACACCATAGAAGTGATTTTTTCTTCTATAGGAATCGGCAGCAGTTGCACCACAGGAGTGCCGCGGGCCGTCCGGGAACAAATGGGAATTTGATAAGCTTTGACAGAGTAAACTACGCCTCTGTCGCTGAAGAACAAAACGCTATCGTGATCGCAGCAGGAAAGGAAATGTTCTACTCCGTCGTCTTCTTTCATTTTCGCGCCTGCTTTGCCGCGAGTAGCGCGACTTTGGGCCTCGAAAGTGCTGACAGGCATCCGCTTAATGTAGCCTTGCTCTGTGATTAGAATAATTGCTTGTTCGTTGGCAATTAAATCTCTTTCATCGATTTCTCCTTCGGCGTGTTCGATGACGCTGCGTCTAGGAGTGGCGATTTTGGTTTGGATTTCGACGGCTTCAAATTCGGCGATTTCTAAGATGCGTTCCCGGCGCGCTAAGATATCTTCCAAATCTGCGATTTTAGTTCGCAATTCTTCGTGTTCTTGCTGAATTTTTTGCGCTTCTAATGCTGTCAAACGCCGGAGCTGCATTTGCAGAATTGCGTCGGATTGCTGTTCAGAAAGACCGTAATTATCCATCAATTCTTGTTTGGCTGCTGCGGAGTCGGCAGCGGCGCGAATTAGGTGAATAATTGCATCTAAGTTGTCTAGGGCAATTAATAAGCCTTGCAGAAGGTGGTCGCGTTCTTCTGCTTTGCGGAGCTCATATTGAGTCCGGCGAGTAATTGTCTCAATGCGGAAATCTAGGAAGACATTGAGGAATTGGGAGAGCGTAAGTAGTTGGGGTTCCCCATTTACTAGCGCTAACATATTGGCTCCAAAGTTGGCTTGGAGGGGTGTTTGTTTATAGAGATTGTTGAGGACGACGCGGGGATAGGCGTCGCGCTTGAGTTCGATCACGATCCGCATTCCGTCTCTATCGCTTTCGTCGCGAATGTCGGAAATTCCATCTAATCTTTTGTCGTTGACAAGTTCGGCAATTTTCTCAATTAGCGCTGCCTTGTTTGTTTGGTAAGGCAATTCGGTGATAATAATTGCTTCTTTGTCGGGGCGGCCGGGATGTTCGATGGTTTCAATGCCGGCGACTCCGCGCATTGTAATCGAACCGCGCCCGGTGGTGTAAGCATCACGAATGCCCCCTCTACCGAGAATTTGCCCTCCGGTGGGAAAGTCCGGGCCGGGGATGTACTGCATCAATTCCAGGTCAGTAATTGCTGGATTGTGGATTAGTGCTACTAAACCGTCAATTATTTCGCCTAAATTGTGTGGCGGAATGTTGGTGGCCATCCCTACAGCAATCCCGGAGGAACCGTTGAGCAAAATTTGGGGGATGCGTGCGGGGAGTACGAGGGGTTCTTGCTGGGAACCGTCGAAGTTGTCGCCGAAATCAACTGTTTCCGAGTCGATGTCGCGCAGCATGGAGTCGCTAGTCAAAGCTGTGAGGCGACATTCTGTGTACCGCATGGCAGCGGGCGGGTCGTTGTCAACCGAGCCGAAGTTGCCGTGGCCGTTGATCAGGCGTTCCCGCATGGAGAAATCCTGAGCCATCCGCACCAGGGCGTCATAAACTGCTGTATCTCCGTGCGGGTGATACTTGCCCAGCACCTCCCCCACGACGCGGGCGCATTTGCGGAAAGGTCGATCGGGAGTCAAGCCCAATTCGTTCATGGCGTAGAGAATGCGTCGGTGAACGGGCTTGAGACCGTCCCTGGCATCTGGTAGCGCCCGACCGACTATTACGCTCATGGCGTATTCCAAGTACGATCGGGACATCTCATTACCCAGATCCGTCGGGATTATCCGCGACTCAGAGGTGCTCATAGGTTGAAAAACTCCGTTAAAAATTTAAATTTGACCGCTATAAATCTCAAAAATGCGATAAAATCGGTTTGGATTCAGTAGAGCTGCCAAATATTGCAAATTACTCCTGAAATTATATCACAATTTGCCTTGGAATTTATGGGAAAGTTGCCAGAAAATTTAAGGGACGAAACAAGCACAATTGATAATTTGTCAGTTGGTGATTTTGTCAGCAGTTGGCAAAAGCTAGAAAGGTTTTTTTAGGCTGAAGAGTTTCATGCTTTGGTGAGTTTTTTTGACGGCCCTATAAGAAATTAAAATGGTTACTAGAGCGAAATTTTAATTTCACAAAACCGAAGGCCTTCTTAAAGCCAACTAAAAATCTAAAATCTAAAATCTAAAATCTAAAATCAGCCGATGCTACCCGTCATCTACTCCGAAGATTTCTTGCTGCACAAGACTGGAATGCTTCACCCAGAGCGACCAGAACGTTTAACGGCGATCGTCAACGCTCTGAAAGCTGCTCCCTGGGCGGATCAAATTGAGTGGCAACTGCCTACCCCAGTGGCGCAGCGCGAACAACAACTGTTCTCGGCTATCAAAAAAGTTCACTCGCAAAGATACATCAAAGAAATTGAACATTTGGCTCATCGGGGAGGCGGCTACCTCGACGGTGATACGCCGATTTCTGCTGAAAGTTACGACGTAGCCCTCCTAGCGGCGAGTGCTTGGCTCGATGGGGTCGATCGAGTGGTGGCTGCGGGGGAACCGGCTTTTGTGCTGGCCAGGCCGCCGGGACACCACGCCGAAAACGCCCGCGCGATGGGTTTTTGCTTGTTTTCCAATGCTGCGATCGCCGCTCACTACGCCCTGGAACAGCCGGGAGTCAACCGCGTCGCCATCCTCGACTGGGACGTGCACCACGGCAACGGCACTCAATCTTTGGTGGAAAACTGCCGGCAAATTGCCTACTGTTCCCTGCACCAATCTCCGTGCTATCCGGGAACAGGAGATGCCGAGGAGCGGGGTGCTTACGACAACGTGCTGAACATTCCTCTCTATCCCGGCAGTGGCATAGCTGAATACCTGAGCGCCTTTGAATCTCTTGTCGTGCCTTTTTTGTCCAAATTTGAACCGGATTTGTTGATTGTCAGCGCCGGTTATGACGCTACTGCGTCCGATCCGCTGGCGAGCATGACTCTGATGCCGTCAGATTTCGGTACTTTCACCGGATACTGCCTGCAACTCACTCGCCGCATAGCTTTTGGTTTGGAGGGGGGTTACGCGCTCAAAGAGTTGGCTGAGTCGGTGGTGGCGACTATTGACCGATGCCTCAATTAGCTGGAAAATTGGCATAGGGAAAAATGAGGTTTTGAGAAGCCGTGAGCACGGGATGGAGAGCTTTTGAGGCCGATCGCGCTTGATAGTCTTTTTTCCTCTGACTTCTGACTTCTTCCCTCTGAACTTCTGACTTCTTCCTTCTGGCTTTAGTGACAAGCATCACAAATTTAAGAGATCCAAGTCACTGGGCATCAAAGTCTCGGTCACAGATTTTTAACCTAAAAATCACACCGTGTCAATGTTTTCGATCGCCTTTGAAGTCCCTCCCAGAGTGGATAATATAAATACAACAAGCCTGTTAAAATTTTATCTGTCTCAATCAACTAGGAGGTTTATCATGTCAGTATCCCAAATGACACTCGAAGAGTTATTTGGTCAGGTCATGTTCTCCAGCGTCGTGACTCGCCACGACCGGAGACAGCTCAGATCTGCACTCTTAGAAAGAACACTGAATGAAGATGAGTATGCCATCATCAACCGACTGCTGTACAACGTTCGCCGCGGTTGGGTAAAAATTGTAGATTAAAGAGGTGGCAGCCACTCCCTTGAGGGGAGTTAATACCATTTTCGATTTTCGATTTTCGATTAAAGAATTGGTAATTACTGATAACTATCGGGGTTGAGAACACTGATCTACAGTTACATTTTTTGGAAACTCGTTACAAGTAGAACTTGCCAATTAGGGAAGTTTTTTGTGTTTAATAGTTGGCTCAAAAGTGTGATGTGTTTGACCAGTGTGTAAATTATCAAAATCTCGCTACACATCAGCCTATAGGTAGAGATAATTATAAAATAACAGGTTTCGGGTGCATCTCTACTTGTTGAACAATTGTGAGTTTTGAGTTACTAACTGAGAAGTTATAATTAACTCAAAACTCATAATTTTTTTGATGTGAGATGGGAGATTGGAGAGTGAGAAAACTGATGAATATCAGGGTTGAAAACCGCTATAAAATTAATATTTTTTAAACTGATATTAAGAATCAAAACTATCAGCAGTTTCCGGTTGAGGAGGAGTGTGCGATCGTTACCAGTACACCGAGTCGCATTGGTCGATCGACCATTCCGGCAATTTGAGCCCGGAAGTGTCAAAATATTAACAACCAGTTCATCCCCAAAATATATGGCTCCCGCCGTTTTAATTGAAAATCTTCAGAAACGCTACGGCACTGTAGAAGCCGTTAAAGATGTTTCCTTCAAGGTAGAACCGGGGGAAATATTTGGTTTGCTAGGCCCCAACGGTGCAGGCAAAACCACAACCCTGCGGGTACTTTGTACTTTGAGTGCGCCCGATAGCGGACGCATTGAAGTGTCTGGCATTTCTGCTGTCAGTCAGCCGAGAATTGCCAGACAAAGACTAGGCTATGTCGCCCAAGAAGTGGCTCTGGATAAGGTGCTGACGGGGCGGGAACTCCTGCAACTGCAAGCAGCGCTTTACCATTTGCCGCGCCCTAGGATTAAAGGGCGGATTGACGAAATGGTGAAACTCCTCGGTTTGGAGGAGTGGGAAAATAAAAAGACGGGCACTTATTCCGGCGGTATCCGCAAACGCCTCGACTTAGCTGCTGGGTTGCTTCACCAGCCGGATGTTTTGGTGTTAGACGAACCGACTGTCGGGCTCGATATTGAAAGCCGGGTGGTAGTGTGGGATTTCCTGCGCCGCTTGCGAGAGGAAGGTACTACGGTTTTGATAACGAGTCACTATCTCGAAGAAGTTGACGCTTTGGCCGATCGCGTGGCGATTATTGACAAGGGTACGGTGATTGCACAGGGCACGCCAGAAGAGTTGAAAAATCGGGTTGGGGGCGATCGGGTGACTCTGCGGATTCGGGAGTTTTCGCCGATGGAAGAAGCCGAAAAAGCTAAAACTCTGATGCAATCGCTGCCTTTTGTGCAAGAAGTAATTGTCAATACGGCCCAAGGAAATTCTCTCAATTTAGTAGTAACACCGCAAAGCGATGCGCTGGTGACTATTCAGCAAGCTTTAAAAGATGCGGGATTGCCTACTTTTGGGATTGCTCAATCTCGGCCGAGTTTGGATGATGTGTATTTGGCGGCGACTGGTAAGACGCTGTTGGATGCGGAGTTGGCTGCTGCTAGCAACCGCGATTTGAAGGCTGAACAAAAACAGGCGATGCGATCGTAGTTTGAGGGAAGAGGGAAGTTCGGCAACGGATTTTGTAACGGATGTAACGGATATAAGGAAGAGGGAAGAAGGAAGAGAAAACCTTCTTCCTTCTGCTATATAATCTTAAGAGGAGAGTGAAAAAATACGCTCGTAATTTTGGGGGATATTAATAGATGAATCTTGTTTTGGAAGTTGAAGCGCCTCCTTTCCGAGAAGATGCAACAGGTGCTATTCGGGTGGGAAACTCAAGAGTTTTGCTGGAATTGGTGATTCGAGCTTTTCAGGATGGTGCATCGCCCGAATCAATTGTGCAGCGTTATTCAACTGTGTCATTGTCTGATGTCTATAGTGCGATAGGCTATTATCTCCGACACCAAGAAGCAGTGGAAACTTATCTCAATTATCGCGAACAATTAGCAGATTCCGTCCGTCAGCGTTTGTTGGATATTCAACCCGATCTCAGCGTTATTCGATCGCGCTTGTTAGCCCAAAAACAATCTTGAGGATTAACTATGCTGCGGCTGTTGAGCGATGAAAATTTTAATGGCGATATTGTTCGAGGGCTTTTCCTGCGTCAGCCAGACCTTGACTTGCTTCGCGTTCAGGATGTTGGTTTGCGAGAAGCTGACGATCCAACAATTCTCAACTGGGCGGCCCAGAACGATCGCATTGTGTTAAGCCATGACCGAGCAACTATGCCCGATTTGGCTTACGAACAGTTGAGGGATAAGGAACAAATGTCAGGTTTGTTTATAATTAACGATCGAATGCCAGTTAGACAGGCTATTGATGAACTTGTGGTGCTGGTTAACTGTAGCGAACAATCGGAGTGGAAAGGAGTTGTTTTGTATCTACCATTGTAACAATTAGCTAGATATTTAAGACTCTTCTGCAACCATTTTAACATACTGTTTTAACACAGGTGGAATCGTGAAAACGATTTCAGCTTCACCGCCCAATTTTTCGATCATTCCCCGTCGGGCTAAAGATTGAATTGCTTTACATAATTCGCCTTGTGATCCTTGACATTTTGCCATCCATTGGGTAAACGAAACAGGCTCAATTTCAGTGCAGATTAGGCCGAGCGCCTGTTTTTCTATTTCCGACAACCGCTGATAATGCTGCTGCAATATCGGTGTCAATTCATCGCTTAAAAATACTGGTTGATAGCTTAAATATTGAGAGACTCTACCGCCAAATAAGTTGTTAATGGTTTGAGCGGCTAATTTTAACCAGAGGGGATTACCTTGATAAAGGTTAATCAATTCTGACCAGTATTCTTCATCCAACAAACCCTTTTGTCTAAGAATTTCTGTTCCTGCTTCACCTAAACCGGTTAACTGCAATAAACGTACTGCTGAATTATCGTCGGTGAATGTGAGGATGTCTGAGGGTGGTTCCCAACTATTGAGAATTAAGCAGCTATTGTGGGGAATTTCGCCGATGAGTTTAAATAGGGTTCCGTAGTTTTCATATCCGGGTTTGTAATTTCCTGCAAGTTGCCCGCTTCTGAGAATTTGCTGCACGTCATCGAGGATGATGAGACAGCGATTGTCTCGCAAATATTCGATTAGGATTGATAACTGAACATCGGTGTGGGCGGGTATGTTAATTTCTGGTTGATTTGAGAGAAATTGAATGAGGGTTTTGAGGGTGGTTTCGAGGGGTGGGGAGGTGCGGAGACTGAGCCAGATGATGCGATCGAACTGAGTTTGAATTTGGGGGATGAGGTGACGGGCGATCGCACTTTTGCCGGTGCCTGCCATGCCTGTGATGGTGAGGAGGCGGCAGTTTTGGCGGGCGATCGAGTTTTCGAGGGCGGTGAGGGGTGAGTTGGGGTAGTTGTAGAAGGTTTTGAGAGTCGGTGCATCTCTTAAATCGAGTCGCGGTTTTTGTTGGGTGTCGTCTTCAGTTGAGGTTTGTGTTGGGGGTGAGTTTTGTGAAGTTTTGGGAGGCTGTGAGGCTTCTGTGCAGACGTTGATGCTACCTTTTTCTACAAAATTTAGATTGAGGAAATTAGAAGAGTGAGAAATTTGATATCTTTCCATTGTCGATCGAAAATTTGATTTATTTATATCTTCTCTTAATAACTTTGACAAAACTTTCAACAATTTTGAGGTAACATCCCTAGTGTAACCCTCACTGTAGCCAGATTCCTCGGCGATCTGAATGTATGTCTTACCTTGCCAAACACCCCGCAGTACAGTCTCTTGCAGATCGGCGAGGTGTTTTCCTGTTTTTGCGAAAACTAGGTTGTCGGTAAATCTCAACACTTCTTTAACATCCATTAGTCGGCTAGCTGCTAGAGGTTTTGCCAATTATATCTGACATCTTCTGACATTTTCTAACATTTGCCAACAATCGTAGTTTTTCAATATCAGACAAAATCTGACTTTTTCCGATAGTCATAACCAAGCTCTGAAGTGAATAATTAGGATATGTAAAAGCTTTTTTGATAATCGAGGTAGCTAAAGATGGTAGTCATTCAACTAATTTCGGCGAAAACTGGACAACCCATCAAAGGGAAAGAGGTTGGCGTTGGAAACAATGATTTTTTAAAGCAGGGACAAACTGATCGCAAACGAACTAATCAGCAGGGAGAAGTTGAGTTTTCTATAGAGCCTTGGGCTAATGGCACAGTTTATGTGGATGGCAATCGTGTTTACCAAGGTAAAATAGATTGATTTATGAAAATTTCTGTCTAAAACTAAAGCTAAAATTATCCAAAATTAGGATGTGTTAGTTAATCCTTAGCAGATAGAAGCGAGCGAGAGCCATTTTTTTAATGTTGCACAATTTATTTACTGGAAACATTTTCGATAAGAGGCGATCGCTTAGATATTAAATTAAATTATTGTGATAATCGGATAATTTATGCCGCTCGCAATAGTGTTGACAAAGACAACAGAGAGGGATTTGTGAAAATCCTTCTCTACTAAACTCAAGCTAAAAACTTTAAGATTTAGGACTTCCAAACGATGGGAATTTTAATTGGGCTTGCGATCGCGATCACTGCCTTTGTCACTTTAGTCAACATATACGAATACAAAAGCCAAGGAAGCACGAATACTTTGCGGGACTTACTCGCCTCTGGAAAGTGGAGAGAGGCTAATAAAGAAACTGAGCGACTCCTCGAACTGACGACAAATCGAGCTATGGGTTTACCCAGCAAGCTGGAGAGGAGTGGTTTAGGATTTAAAGAATTTGGTTGCATTCCTTGTCCTATTTTACGCACTATTGACCAGCTTTGGGTACAATACAGTGACGGACATTTTGGTTTTAGCATCCAGTTAGGTATCTTGGAAGAATGTAAAAAAGCGGATGATTGGAAAAAAAAAGAAGTAAAGGAATTTGATCGCGGTATGTGTGGTCATGTTCAAGAGCATTTCCTGAAACTTTCCGGGTCCTTAGTTCCACTCGCCGATCCAGTTGAAGTGGTAATGCTTCGGGAACGCTTGGGGTGGATTACTCGTTGTTACCCTACTGAGGAGACATACAGTTTTATGTGTGCCGTGGATCCTTCTAAGCTCAAATACAGTAAGCTGTTCGACATCTAAACTGCATTAACTAAGTTACCTTTATTTTTTATTTTTCGGTTCCATTTTATAATTAGT
>NZ_JAUBVF010000098.1:0-11595 GCF_036705685.1 Microcoleus sp. AT3-A2 | reverse complement strand
AAGGTTTCATCCTATTTTACCTTTTTTGGTCTACCCCCTTGACAATTTGCACTTTTTCTTAACTTGTCACAAATGACGGTTGACTGTTGACTGTTGATTAATGTTAAGGGCATGGGGCATGGGGCATGGGGCATTGTTGACTGTTGACTGTTGACTGTTGATTAATGTTATTTGTTATTAGTCGCTGCAAAGGATTAACAAATGACTAATGACTACTGACTACTGACTTCCTAAGTGCCAATCTGCAGCTTTTTGGCGGATGGTTGCCAATTCTGTCGGCGGCATTTTGTCGAGATTGGCTAAAATAAAGCTCATGCGACCGATCGACTGAAGTTTGTCCCTGTGGCGCGCTAGGAAATCCCAGTAGGAAAGATTTATCATCTGTGCGGTTGATAGCAGCTTGGTTCTGGCAAAGTTGATCGCCTAATATCCAAACGCCAACAGTCATTTTATTTGTTTCACCATTTCACCATAAAAGTTATCTTTTACTTTTCATGAGGGCGGGTTGTTTATTCATAAAAATTAATTGCCTGAAAAATCACAACTCAAAACTCATGATTTCTCCGCTTGTGGTGAGAACGTACTAGAGCATAACATTGATTTCCAAAGATAAGGACACCGACCAGCAAATTTAAATTTTATGTCTGTGTATCCTTCAGATGTTAATAACTTGGTCAGCGTCTCTACTGAAAAAAATTTAATGTGACCGTTATCCCAAAGAACGGTAAAATGTTTATCTAGTTTGCCAGAAATCGCTAAAGCAAGATTTTTAAAATAGCCGTGATAGGGTGTGGAAATAATTAGTCTTCCTCCCGGCTTGAGGCATCTTTTTGCAGTTCTTGCTAGTTCTTTAGGATAAAGCAAGTGTTCGATTACTTCAATAGCTAAGACAACATCAAATGAGTTCAGAATATCGATATCTGGAAGGTCGTAAATATCTGCTTGGATAAACTGACAATCGGGGAAACTTTGACGGGAGATGGCAATTCCGGGCGCAGAAGTGTCAACGCCGACAACTTCGCAGCCGTGCTCTGCGATAACGTGACTGAGGCTGCCATTGCCGCAGCCGAGATCCAAAACTCGGAGTTTTGTCTCGCTGGTCTGCTGAAGTGTCGCCAGCATTTCTAAAAGGGGAGATATCAAATAAGCGTGATGATATCTCGGATGGTTGTTTGTGTAATAATACGTATAATTGCTAAAGTTTTTTTTCATCGATTAAGCTATGGAGATTATTGCCGAGACCGCAAATTTACGGCGCGTGGGTGTACTGTTTGGGCCCAGGTTCCCCACATTACGGTTGTTCAGAGTCGATCGGCAGCTCGATCGTCTCATTCTTTTTGTTTGACAGGTGAATTATTGTCACTGAATCAATCGGATGGCAAAAGAAATCTTTGACAGGGTGCCAAATCTCGCATCGCCCCTCTCTGGCCCATCTCTCGAAGGCATTGGGAAAGAAAAAGTCCGATCGAGCAGAATTCTCTCTGTGCACTAGCCGGAAACCGAACTTTTTGCCTGTTAATTGGGGCGAGTGCATCCATGCGATTCTAGCTTCAAGCAACTGCGGTATGTCCACCCGACGCTTTTTGCAGCCAGAAAAATGGGCCCCTGGGCGATCGGGTGCCAGTCGCTCCGAGAATTGATAAGGGAAGTGTGACCGAAATCACAAGCATTGGCGAAACCAATTGCTGAGCATCTTTGGGTCCACACACTTAGAATCGAGATTACTACAGTGGCTTCTATAATTGTGTTTAAATGTTGTTCTGAAGCTGTGTTGTCCAGTCAGCAGAGCCCCTTAGACAGATTCATGCTTTCGGTCTGGTTTATTTCACTTTAATGGTCGCTGTTGGGTGTTGCACCTTAATTTAGATATTTCCTATGGTTAAGTTAGGTCAATCCTCCTTTCGCCGTATTTTACTGTCGCGGATTTTGTTGCTCAGCGTACCTGTTCTACTGGTGGGGGAGTATGTTACCTATCGCAAGGCACGCTCGACGCTTCTGGAAACTGCTCGTCAAAACTTGACAGAAAGTGCAGTCAGAAAAGCAGACACTATTGAACAGTGGGCGAAATCGCTGAAGTCCAATCTGATCGGCGCTTCGGAAAGCTCGATGTTGCAGTCGGTAGATCCGAAGGATTATCAAAAGTTTATCGCCCAATTAGGGCAGCGCTTGCCAGCGCAAGTTGATTGCTTGCAATTGACTAATTTAAAGACAAATCAAGTGATAGCAAGCACTTGCGGGCAGCAGCCGATTCAGTCCTTGCCCGCAAAATTTTGGCCTCCCGTACAGCAGCAGCAAACGCTGCTGGACGACAAGAGCGTTTACATCAGTCTGTCCTTACCTCCGCAGCGACAGGGGACAGCAAACGATCAGAAGGTGGCTTTGGGGGCTGAAGATTTTCCCGATGCGGGTAAAGAAGGCTCCGATAGCCAAGCGAGTTTGGTGTTGAGCGCTCCTGTTTACATTCGTCGGGGCAATACCCTGCAGTTGAGTTATGCTTTGAGTTTGCAGTCGGCCTTGCCTGTGCAAACCAGCGCTCCCAAGGGTTCTTTAGCCGGCTATACGGTGGCGATCGACCAAGATGGGACAATTTTGGCGCACCCTAATGTCAACCGCGTGGGCCGCAATATTGGCCAAGAGGCAGATGCCGCTCGACTAAAAAGTATTGTCAAAAGGGCGATCGCCGGGGGAACAGCTTTTCTCCACCTATTTTCCTTTGAAAGAAATGGTGTAGAGTTGCTAGCAGGATACGCCGCTATCCCGAGTCCTTCAACTACACAGGAGAACAGCAAGTGGATTATTTTAGCTGTCTCTCGTTTAGATTACGCTCTGTCAGGTTTGGAAGAAATTCAGCAAGTTTTATTTAATTTAATTGTAGGTTTGGTTGCTGCTAGTATCATCGCGACTTTATATCTGTCTCGCGACTTGGCGCGTCCTGTGGAAAAACTGAGAGACTACGCGATGAAAGTAGATACGGAAGCGTCGCAGACAGTGCCCCAAGATTTCCAAATTAGGGAATTTAATCAACTATCAGAAGCACTTAACAGCATGGTGCAGCGCCTTAGATCCTGGGCCAGAGAATTGGAAGTGGCAACCAAAGAAGCGCAAGTTGCGAATCAATTAAAAAATGAATTTTTGGGGAATATTTCTCACGAATTGAGAACGCCGCTCAACGGGATTATTGGTTTTATTCAAATTGTGCGGGACGGCTACTGCGATGACCGAGATGAAGAAATGGAATTTTTACAGCGGGCCCACGACTCGTCAATGCAATTGCTCAATATTATTAATGATATTTTGGACATTGCTAAAATAGAATCCGGTACCTTCTCCATGATGTTAGAAGTAGTGGACATTACCCAGGTACTTGAAGACGCGATTGATTTGCAAGCGGCTCAAATTGAGGAAAAAGGCTTGAAGTTAACTTTGCCAGCTCATCATGATCCGATTATTGTTCATGCCGATCCAGAGAAGCTAAAACAGGTGTTTTTAAATGTTTTGAGCAATGCCGTTAAGTTTACAGAGTCGGGCAGCATTAATATATCTGTGCGGCTAGAATCGAGGACTAATTCTGGTAGTTTTAACGGCAGTGCTGAAAATACGACGGGCCCCAGCGGTCAAAGCGATTGGGTGGTGGTGACAATTAAAGATACGGGAATTGGTATCGATCCCGAACATCAGCAGAAATTGTTTCAACCTTTTGTGATGGCTGATGGTTCTACAACTCGCAAGTTTGGCGGTAACGGTTTGGGCTTGGCTATCTCGCGAAGGATAATGGAATCTATGATCGGAAGCATTACCCTGCACAGCGCGGGCGTGAATCAAGGTACTACGGTGATGATTTCTTTGCCGGTAAACCAGCAGTCAAGTTTTTATTTTCACAGCCCTGACTTAGTAACGGAAAAGGGAAATTTCAAAAGTTGAGGAGTGATGTTCCCAATCTAAAATCTAAAATCTAAAAGGGTATTAGGGGCTGTCCGCCGAGTTCGAGGGATTTGCTCAAAGTGCTGAGAATGCGGATTAATTCGACGGAGGCGGCGCCCGAAGAGGTAAGACAGGGGGTATTTGTTTGCACGCAATTGAGGAAGCGATCGCACACTCTCCGCAGCGGTTCTACTTGTTCTAAACTCAACACTTCGCGATGGCTGAGGCTTGTTCGCTGCGGCGCGATCCTCTTCGTTGGCGTAGCCCCCGTAGGGGCGGGCTTCGCTAACGCACTTTCAAAAGAGTTATTCTCTTCGTCCCCGTAATCTGGATTCCCGCGCTGCAAAATCAGGGGAGTTTTTGGCGACATTTCATCAAAAATCAAGGTTCCCAAACTGCCAACAACTGTTAAGCGCCGTTGTTTGTCGGGATTGAGCCAGCACAGGTGAATAAATGCTTGAAATCCGTCGGGATAGGTGAGCGTTACCCAAACTAAATCTGCTAGTTTTTCTGCAGGATTATTAGTCAACAGTGAAGGAGCAAATTGATTTTCAATTTCTGCTGCGTCTTGATTTATTCCTTCTTCCCTATTTCTTCTTCCTTCTTCCTTCTTCCTGACATCCGTTACATCCGTTACATCCCGTACAGTGCTCGTTGCCGAACTTCCTTCTTCCTTCGGAAAAACAGTGCCGATCGCCCTTACTTCAATTGGCGTTTGTTGCAGCCAAGTATTGAAAATAGCGATATCGTGAATTGCCAAGTCCCAAAGGGCATCAACGTCATGGCGAACTGGTTCAAAATGGGTACGCTGGGCGTAACCGTAGCGCAATTTTCCGAGTTGATACTGTTGAATAATTCTTTGGCCTCGATCGACTGCTGGATGAAACAGATAAGTGTGGTCAACGAAGAGTTGCCGCTGCTGTTTTTCGGCTAATTGGCAAAGTTCTATGGCTTCAGTGAGGTTGAGGGCGAGGGGTTTTTCTGCTAAGACGTGGTAGCCTTGTTTCAGCGCTGCTGCTGCGAGGGTGTAGTGTGTGGAAGCTGGAGTGGCGATCGCCACAGCTTGCAGTCCCGCCAAGGCTTGCACTTGAGACCAATCGGTAGCTAGAATTACCGAGGCATCAAGATTAAACTGTTTTTGAACGGCCGCCAATGAATCTCGATTCGGGTCTACCACCGCTAAAACTTGGCTGTTGGGATGTTCGAGAAAGTTACGAATTAGGTTAACTCCCCAGCGGCCCGCACCCAATACAGCTATTCCGATTTTCATTAATTATAATTTAAAAAATCGCACAGTAATTATAGCATATTTTGTTATTATTATCTATGTTTTAAATCAGAAAAATCACTGTTGACTGTTGAATGTTGGCAGTAGTTATTGGTTATTGCTTATTGGTTATTGGTAGCAGCTAACAAATAACCAATAACTGATAACACCAGTCAACATTCAACAGTCAACAGCCAACAGTCAACTGTCAACTGTCAACTGTCAACTAATTTATTAAAAGCTACCTGAGCCGCTGCTTGTTCGGCCGCTTTGATCGATCGACCTTTTCCCTCTGCTACCAACTTTCCCTGAATGAGAACTTCTGCAGTAAAACGATCCTCCCCGCCCTGCACTGTCCCAGTTTCTTGCACGCTATATTTGGGCAAAGTTTTGTATTTGCCTTGAGTCAACTCTTGGAGAGCAGCTTTGTAGTTTTGGCGGGCAGGATCGCTGCGGATTTCCGTCGCTAGGCGTTGAAAGTGAGAATCTAGCCAAGGTCGAATTAATTCTAAGCTCTGGGTACTCAAATAAAGTGCAGCCAGTACCGCTTCCAAAGCATCGGCCAGTCGGGGTTCAGCGCCTGTTTTGTCCGAGGCGGCGCTGCTGGAAACAATTAAATAGCGATCGAACCCGTAACTTTCAGCGATTTTAGCAAGAATGCGATCGCTCACCAAGATCGATCGAATAGCAGCAAATTCCCCCACTGTACAGTCAGGATAAACCTCAAACAACAATTCCGACGCAGCCAGCCGCACAACTGCATCTCCGACAAACTCTAGTTGCTCGTAATTTGCCTTAGCTGACGCGCTCGCATGAGTCAAAGCTAAATCGAGGAGATGCCATTTGATCGAAGCATTCTTCGTCAGTCCCAATTTTTCAATTAATGTTTCAAGTTGCTTTTGGCGAGCCGGATAAATCATACCATTTTAGATTTTAGATTTTAGATTTTAGAAGTGGGAATCACAGATTACTATCCGGGTTTCTAGCTTGTCAAAAGTTGCATTATTTTTTTAAACTTGTCTCAGATTCATATTAATAAAAAAAATTACTTCAAACACCAAATATTCATCCGGGTGCTTATGGTGCACCTTACCCAAAATCTTCCTCCGGGTGTGCACTGCACACCTTTCCCCACATAAAACAGGGCGAAAGGATTGATTTACCTGATTTCCAAGCGGTAATTTTAATTAAATGGGGGGGGGAAAAAGTCGGACATAAGCCGGGTTCTGTTCTCTCAACTGCAAGCAGTTTTCGAGGGCAGTTATCTATCTGGGACGCCTGTTACCAGACGCCTCAAGCGGTACCAAAAAACGGAACTGGTAAAAAACCAACCATAGTCCCTCCGACCTTGCTCCCAACTGGGGTTTACCGAGCCAGCACCTCTCGATGCTGCTGGTGCGCTCTTACCGCACCTTTGCACCCTTACCAAATTAGTGGTTGCTTCCCAGTCAAAAATCCTCAGTTACTTACTAATGACCAATGACTGCTGACTAATGACTAATTGGCGGTATCTTTCTGTGGCACTATCCTCACGATCGCTCGCACTGGGCGTTACCCAGCAAGTTTGGTTTTTCGGGAGCCCGGACTTTCCTCAGACAAGCTTTCGCTAATCCGCAACCGCCTGCGCCTACTTTTTCCCCAGATTTATTGTACGCGATCGTTCGTCAATCAATTTGGGGTTTGAGATTGAATATTTTAACTTGTCGCCCACTTAATTTGGACATTTGTGTTTATTCAAACTCTTGTACGGTCGGCCCGAAAGCCCGCCCAACAATTAAATTTCCCTGCAAATCCCCTTAAATTCACTCACGGATGAATCAGGGGGCTGAAAAGTTGGGAATTATGATGCAAGGATTTATGGCACGGATTCCACTAGGGGCAGGAAACCTTTTTACCTAACATAATTTTTAATTATTCAATCTTCAATCCCAAATCTCAAATCTTCAATTCAGTTACTTTAACGAGTCATCTTTGATAGTAGAAAAATTATCAAACCAGCCACGCCGCCAGAAGAAGTAAACTAAACCAGAGGCGATCGCTAGCATAATTGCCCAACAAAGCGGATAGCCAAAATACCAATTTAGTTCCGGCATATTCCAGGGCGATTTCTCTGTATTGAAATTCATCCCGTATACTCCCGCCACAAAAGTTAGAGGAATAAATATACTCGAAATCACCGTCAGCAACTTCATGATTTCATTCATTTTATTACCAACCGAAGACAAGTAAACATCCATCAAACCCGAAGACAACTCTCGATAGGTTTCCACCATATCCATCACCTGCACCGTGTGATCGTAACAGTCGCGCAGGTAAATTCGCACATCTGGACTAATCAAATCACTGCTATCTCGAATCAAAACATTAATTGCATCGCGCTGTGGCCAAATGGCGCGGCGCAGCGTCAGCAATTCTCGCCGGATTTTATAGATTTTTTCCAGGGTTTTGCGGGTGGGGTTTAGCACCACTTCATCCTCTAGTTCTTCAATGCGCTCTCCGTAAACTTCTAATACAGGGAAAAATCCATCTATAATCGAATCTAACAGAGTATAAGCCAGATAATCGGCTCCGTGTTTGCGAATCATTCCTTGTCCTTTACGAATGCGATCGCGCACGGGTTCAAAACAATCATAGTCCGGTTCTTCCTGAACAGTTAACAGGTAATGTTTCCCCAAAATCAAACTAACTTGTTCTTTATGAAAATTCTCTGAATTCGGCTTAAGTATCACCATCCAGGCAATAATTAAAAGGTGATTTTCGTAATCTACCACTTTCGGTCGCTGGGGAACATTAACCACATCTTCTTGAGCCATAAGATGCAAATTAAACACTTTACCCATGTGGCGCCAAGTTTCTTTGTTTCCTAACCCCAACATATCAACCCAAGAAACAGATGCTGTATCTAAATACGCAGCAGCTTCTCGAGGATTTGCCAATTTGGCGCGAGTTGCGGCTGTTTCGCAATAGTCAATTAATACAATCTCCGGAGGCGGCGCATCTGGTTCTAAGTCGAGAGTTCCCGGCGGAGCCCCCTGATCGTCATAAAAATAGTCAACGTAGGAATCATCATCATCCTCATCATCTTTAATTGGTTTGGTAACTGCACTAGAAGTATGTATGTTTTTGTATACCATGCTAATATTCCTGACTTTTAGAACCTTTAATTAGATTATCATTTTTATCGTGCAACTACTCATTACCAATGACTCATTACCTCTGCCGAATTGGAATCTCGATCGCAAATTCAGTTCCCTCTCCCGGCGCGGAAATGCACTGCAGCGTCCCTCCGTGTCTTTCCACCACAATCTGATAGGAGATAGACAGTCCCAAACCTGTACCTTTACCTACGGGTTTAGTAGTAAAAAACGGGTCAAATACCCGACATTTAACAGACTCTGCCATGCCATACCCGTTATCGGAAATTACGATCGCAACCCGATTATTCTCCAACACCTCCGTGCGAATCCGAATCCACGGCAATGTGTCGCAACTTAAAGGTAAACTAGCAAAATCTTGCCCTTCCTCTTCCGAATAACTCGCTAATTCCAACTTCCTATTCCTGACATTCGCTAAAGCATCAATAGCATTATTTAAAATATTCATAAACACTTGATTTAACTGTCCAACGTAGCACTGTACCGGCGGCAATATTCCATATTCTTTAACTATTTCAATCTGGCGATTTCTGCCATTTTCTTTAATCTTGTGTTGCAAAATTAACAGAGCACTGTCTATTCCTTCGTGGATATCAACCCGCTTGATATCTGATTCTTCCAGCCGGGAAAAGTTGCGTAAAGACAGAACAATTTGGCGAATGCGCTCGGCTCCGGTTTGAATAGAAGTCAGCAGGTGCGGGAAATCCTCTTTCATGAATTCCAGTTCTATTTCTTCTGCCAAATTTTGGATAACAGCAACAGGTTCCGGGTAGTGTGCCTGGTACAAACTGCACAGTTCCAGCAAGTTTTTGGCATACTCACTAGCGTAATTGATATTACCGTAAATAAAACTGACAGGATTATTGATTTCGTGAGCAATTCCCGCCACTAGCTGTCCCAAACCCGACATTTTTTCCGCTTGAATTAGTTGAGCTTGAGTCCTGCCTAATTGTTTCAATGTTTGCTCTAGCTGGCGATTTTTATGTTTTAATTGAGCTTCGGCTTGTTTGCGCTTGGTAATATTGCGGGCTAGAATAATAATTTGATCGGAATTAAAAGGCAACAGTCTGGCTTCATAAGTTTTTTCTTCTTCCGACAGGGAAAGCGAATATTCTATGTCGATCGAATTTCTTGTTTCGGAAATTTCAAAGATTGCTTGGGCCAATTGGCAGGCGACATTGGGTGGCAATATGTCTGTCATTCGTTGGCCGATAAAATGTTCAGGAGGTACGTATAAACTCGAAGAAGTTCCTGACAAATAATCCACGATTATACCGTCAGCATCTAGTCGAAAATACAAATCAGGCAAAGCGCGAAAAACTGCTTCTAACTCTAACGTTTTTTGGCGCAATGCTTCCTCAGCGTAGTAGCGATCGCTAATATCAAAAATCACCCCATCTAAATAGCAAACGTTTCCTTCTGCGTCGAACACAGGAGAACCTTTATCCCACACCCATTTAACCGTACCGTCTGCTGCTAGCAAGCGATATTCTAAGTTATAAGACTCTTTCTTTTCTATACCTTGCCGAATAGTTGCTTCTACTTTTGCCAAATCTTCCGGGTAAATAATGCTGGCAAAAGTCCGACCTCTCCTGTCCAAAACCCAAATAAAATCTGCCGCAGGGTAGCCAGTTAATAAGTAAACGGCATCGCTAATAAAATTAGTCGAAAAATCGCACCTCCAGCGATAAACCACTCCGGGAATATTAGCTACCAAAGACCTAAATCTTAATTCACTTCTACGCAAAGCTGCTTCCGATTCATGTCGTTCGGTAATATCGTGAGCGAAAGCTAGCACTGCAAATACATTACCTTCAGCGTCGCGCAGGGGAAGTTTTTGGGTATCAAAAATATGTACTGAACCGTCAGCAATAGTTGCCGGATCGCAGGGATTGTGGATGATGTCGCCGGCCAGTACAGCAGAGTCGTCTGTGCGGAAGCCTCGGATATTTTTGGCGAAGTTCCCAAACACGAGATCTTCGGAGAATCCTAATTCTAAATCGGATTTGCCAATTATTTCTTCGACTGTTTTGCCGATCGCTTGAGCGAAACTCCTGTTTGCCAAAATACACCGAAATTTTTTGTCTTTGGCAAAAATCCAGTCGCTGGTTTTGTCTATTACTGTACGCAGGAGTTGTTCGGAACGTTCGGTTTTTTCCAAAGACGCCTGCAGTTGTAGTTCTAGGCACTTGCGAGCAGTAATGTTTTCAAAAGCAACACCGACGCAGTTGTTGGGTAATGGAAAAGCTTTAATAGAAAAAGCGCGAGTTATTCGGCCGCCTTCATCGCACTCAATATCTTCAAGTTCTACGGCTTTCTGACTGTGAATTACCGAAGCAAATGCTTGGGGAATGTTTTTCGATCGCAGGTGGGGAAAAATCTCATCGATTGTCATTCCCAAAACATCCGCCATTTCTAATCCGGTAAATATGGTAGCCGCAGGATTTGAGGCGATCGCCCTGAGAGTGCTGTCGTCGTCTATATTTTCTAAATGGTAGACATACAAACCAATTTGCATATTCTCGAAAATTTGGTCGTAGAGGCGCACGCTTTCGTCTACCTGCCTGCGTTCGGTAATATCTTCAGTAATCCCCAAAACGTACTGAGGACGGCCTGCGGCGTCGAGAATTGGCACTTTGCGGGTGTGCAGTATTCTCATACCTTTGTGGCGAGTTTGGATCGGCTCTTCGGCTATGTCTTTAACAGTAAGTTGGTTGTGTTCACCGGTCAATATTTCCCTGTCTTGAGCAGTAAAAACATCAGCTTGTTCTTTGGGGTAAATATCGTAGTCATTTTTGCCGATCGCCTCTTGAGAGGTAACACCTGCGATCGTTTCTCCCGCTTTATTCCACAGCACAAATTTCAGCGAAGAAGCATCTTTAGCAAAAACTCCCACCGGCAGGTTTTCTACTACGGAATTTAGAAACCCTCTAGCTGATTTTAATTCAGCTTCTGCACGCTTGCGTTCGATGCCTAAAGCAATGACATCCGCAACCGATGCTAAAGTTTCCTGAAAGGGTGCTGTCAGCGGCTGGCTGCTGATAATTACCATTACTCCCGCCAGCCGTTCTTCGACTATCAAAGGGTAGCCGGCGAAGCTGAGAATTTGCTTGGGGATTGGGCAATTTGTCGGCTTTTGACTGGTGTTGATAATTGCTACTTCGGAACTTGGCGCCGGGAGCATCCCGCTTTTTAACTAAGCAGAAATACCGAGCTTGATGTCGTTATTTAAATATGCACATCTCAGTCTTA
>NZ_JAUBVF010000097.1:0-11961 GCF_036705685.1 Microcoleus sp. AT3-A2 | reverse complement strand
AAGAAGGAAGAAGGAAGAAGGAAGAAGGAAGAAGGAAGAAGGAAGAAGGAAGAAGGAAGAAGGAAGAAGGAAGAAAAGCCAGGGTTTTAGCAAGTGAGAAAGTGTTAATTGTCTTAGGGCTTGCTATATGTTTATTGTGAGCGATCGCACTTTAGTAAAGCACAAAACTGACTTTCTGGACTTGCACACAAAAACTCAAGCGTTCCGGTTTTTTGTACCAGGGCTGATCGCTGCTAATATGTGTTTTCTTAAAAAGCCAGGTTTCTCCGTAAGGCATAACTTTATTGTAAGATATTTACACTAACTGTAAGGAGCATCGAAAATAATGCGAATTTTAATGATGGGCGGTACTCGGTTTATTGGGGTTTATCTTACTAAGATTTTAGCAGCACAAGGGCATGAAGTGGTGTTGTTTAACCGGGGCAACAAGCCTGTACCGGTTGCGGGCGTAAAACAGATTCAGGGCGATCGCACAAATGTCGAACAATTGAAAGAAAAGTTATCGACGGTCGAGTTTGACGCTGTTTTTGACAACAACGGCCGCGAACTCAGCGATACAAAGCCTTTAGCTGAAATATTTAAAGGGCGGGTGCAGCACTTTGTTTACATGAGCTCTGCGGGGGTTTATTTGAAGTCGGATCAAATGCCTCATATTGAAGGGGACGCTACTGATCCTAAAAGCCGGCATTTGGGTAAATGCGAAACCGAAAATTACTTGGCCACATCGGGTTTGCCTTGGACTTCGATTCGCCCGACTTACATTTACGGCCCCCAAAATTATAACGATTTAGAGGCTTGGTTTTTCGATCGCATTGCGCGCGATCGACCGATTCCGATTCCCGGTAACGGAATGCACTTCACGCAGTTGGGGCACTGTCAGGATTTGGCTAAAGCAATGGCGGCGGTTTTGGGCAACTCTAGGGCGATCGGGCAAATTTACAACGTTTCGGGCGATCGATTTGTCACCTTTGACGGTTTAGCCCGCGCCTGCATTCAAGCGGCAGGCAAATCCCCTGATGCTATTAAGATTGTACACTACGATCCGAAACAATTTGACTTCGGCAAAAAGAAAGCTTTTCCGATGAGATTACAGCACTTTTTCGCTTCAGTTAATAAAGCTGTCACCGATCTTAACTGGCAGCCGGAATTTGACTTAGTTTCTGGATTAAAAGATTCTTTTCAGAATGATTATGTAGTTTCGGGGCGGGACAAAGCTGAGATAGATTTTTCAGTCGATGACGAGATTTTGAAAGCAGTTTGAAGTTAAGTTATAGTGGGAGCATCTCACTAGCAAAAATCTAGCACCCGCCCTAACCCTCCCCTTAGTAAGGGGAGGGAACAAGAAACATACCAAACAGACTGTCACAGTAAGGTTTGCAGCCGTGTTAATTCCAAATCTCTAAGGAAAAAAATAACATGAGATTTATCAATCCCAAAATAGATTTTGCATTCAAGAAAATATTTGGCTCCAGCCAAAGTACAGAGATTTTGATTAGTTTCTTAAATGCCATACTCTATGAAGAAGAATCGATCATTAAAAGCTTAGAAATCCTCGATCCTTATCTTGGCCCTCAAGTAGCCGGAGCTAAAAATAGTTACTTAGATGTCAAAGCGCTACTTAATGACGGCACATTTGTGATTATTGAAATGCAAGTTTTGAAGGTACAGGCATTTGGCAAGCGAGTTTTGTACAATGCAGCAAAAACCTATGCACTCCAATTAACAAGAGGAGAATTATACAAGCAATTGCGACCTGTGATTGCTTTGACTATCACTGATTTTGAAATGTTTCGCGGCGAGCAAGATGTGATTTCGCATTTTGTCTTCAAAGAAAGAAATCGCTTGTCTGATTATCTACAAAATGACATTGAGTTAGTATTTGTAGAGTTGCCAAAATTTAAGAAAGAATTGGATCGACTGGAAACTCTTACGGACAAGTGGATTTACTTTATCAAAACTACTGGCACTTTGGATGAAGTACCTCAAACAATGGTCACAGTCCCGGAAATTCAGAAAGCCTTTGAAATTGCCAATCAAGTTAGTTTGACACAGGAGGAATTTAACATATTACAACAGCAAGAGTTTTTTGCTCAAGATCAAGAGGGTTCAGTGGCTGTAGGCCGGGAAGAAGGCAGGGAAGAAGGCAGACAAGAAGGCAGACAAGAAGGACAAGTAGGGTTAATTAGGCGTTTGCTAAGTCGCCGTTTAGGTCAAATAAACCCGGATATTGAAAGCCGCATTCGCCAATTGCCGATCGACAAATTAGAGAATCTTGCAGAAGCCATGTTAGATTTTTCTAATGCCGAAGATTTAACAGCTTGGTTGGAAGCTAATTCTCCAAAAGACTAGGAATATTAGGTAAATCTCATGCTTGGAATAACACTCGGCAATCGCTACAGCATTATCCGTCACTTGGGAGGCGGCGGATTTGCTCAAACTTATTTAGCTGAAGATAAGCAGCTACCAGGCAATCACCTCTGCGTCGTCAAGCAGCTTAAACCTCAAGCAACCGATCCGGAAACTCTACAGGTAGCTAGACGTTTATTCGATACCGAAGCACAAGTTTTGTACAAGTTGGGAAATCACGATCGTATTCCCCGACTTTTTGCTTTTTTTGAAGAGAATCAAGAGTTTTATCTAGTTCAAGAATTTATAGAAGGTCACGATTTAAGCCAAGAAATTACGCCCGCTTCTCCTGGAAACGCGGGAGTCATGCAGGAAGATGCAGTCATTTGTATATTGCAGGAACTTCTGGAAATTTTAGACTTTGTACACCAGCAAAATGTGATTCACCGCGATGTCAATCCCCGCAATATACTCCGCAGAGATAGAGACGGAAAATTAGTTTT
This sequence comes from Microcoleus sp. AT3-A2, assembly GCF_036705685.1. Taxonomy (NCBI): domain Bacteria; kingdom Bacillati; phylum Cyanobacteriota; class Cyanophyceae; order Oscillatoriales; family Microcoleaceae; genus Microcoleus; species Microcoleus sp. AT3-A2. Next base: position 9,112 of record NZ_JAUBVF010000097.1, on the reverse strand, counting down.
AATTGACTTCGGCGCAGTCAAAGAAATTACTACTCAAATCACCACTCCTCAGCCCAAGAACAGCTTGAGTGTCAGCATTGGTACTCCCGGTTATATGCCCAGCGAACAAGCTCATGGCAACCCGAAACTCAGCAGCGATATCTATGCCGTCGGTGCGATCGCAATTCAGTTCCTCACTGGCATAAATCCTCACCAAATGCCAAAAAACCCCGATACAGAGGAAATTATTTGGCAGGACAAAACATCCGTCAGTCCTGAATTTGCAAACATTTTAGATAAGATGGTAAAGTACGATTTTCGGCAACGTTATTCTAGTGCAGGCGAAACGCTGCAAGCTATTAAAGAATTGAAAAATTCTTTCAGCGGTACAGTTCCTGTATTGCCTCCGGTTGCTGCTGCGAATAAGACTGTAAAATCCCGAAAAAAACTGTATTTAAAAATATTGTCCATCGCGAGTTTGATTGGCATCAGTATTATAGCATCTATTTATGGTGTAAACACTTTTAATTCTGCCAATGCAACTGACCTGTACAACCGAGGCAATACTCTTTACAATTTAAGCCGATTTGAAGAAGCTCTTGCCGCTTACGATCGAGCAATAAATCTCAGGCCAGAGTACGCGGAAGTCTGGCAGGAAAAAGCAAAAACTTTGTACACATTAAAAAAATACCAAGAATCACAGGCAGCTTATGATCAAGCAATAGAATTAAAGCCGGAATACTTGGAAGCTTGGACGGGACGCGGTTATGCTTTGGATAAGTTGCAACAGTCTCAAGAGGCGATCGCATCTTTTGATAACGCTTTGAAAATCCAGCCCGACTATGCCGCCGCCTGGGAAGGCAGAGGCGATAGTCTGTTAGATTCGCAGCGGTACGAAGAAGCGATCGCATCCTACGAAAAAGCGGTACAGTTTCAGCCCAATTTGTACGGTGCTTGGTACAATCGGGGACAAGCTTATCAAAAATTAAAACAGTACGATCGAGCCGTAGAATCCTATGAAAAAGCAGTTGAAATTAAATTCGATAATTCTGAAGCTTGGTACAATTTAGGCAATGTTTTCCTCGAATTAAACAAAAACCAAGAAGCTTTTGAAGCCTACGAAAAAGCCGTGCGGTTTCAGCCCAATTTTTATCAAGGCTGGTACAGTAAAGGCATCGCTTTGCTGAAAATGCGGAGGCATGAAGAAGCGGTAGAAGCTTACGAAAAAGCTGTTAAATTAAAACCTGATTATTATCAAGCCTGGTACAATTTAGGTTGGTCGTACCACGAACTACGCAAGTACGAACAAGCAATTCAGTGTTACAGCAGAGCCTTAGATTTAAACCCGAAAGAATCTCAAGCGTGGTACAATAGAGGCAATGCTCAGTACAATTTGCAGCGGTACGAAGATGCGCTAGTCTCTTACAATGAAGCCGTCTATGTCAAGCCTGACTACTCGGAAGCCTGGTACAGCCGTGGCAATGCACTTGTGGCGGTAAAAAGATACGAAGATGCGATCGCCTCCTATGACAAAGCAATTCGCTACAAACCGGATTACCGAGCGGCGATAGAAGCAAAAAAGCGGGCAGAAAGTCAGCTAGGAAGAAGCCCGCTAGAATCCGAACAACAACAATAATTGTTATTAGTTCCCTTAAGCGGACTTTGTTTGACAAGAAGCAATTTTCATTGCCAACTTTTATCTTTTAGCGAACAGCGGGAGCAATTACGGTAACTCGGCGGCTGTCTACTAACATCGGCCAAAAACCTCGATCGCTCAATGCTTTTACCGCATCCGTAGCGGCGTTTTGATCCGTTGTATAAGCGACGAATAAAAATGGACGCTGGCCGTAGGAAGCTAAGCCTACTTGCGTGCCTAATGCTTCCCTGACTTGGGCGGCTAATTCCGGTTGGTTGAAGTAATCTACTAACACTGCATAACCAGGGCCCAGGGGTTGGGGATTGAAGGCAAGATTGCCCGTTGAAAGATTGGTGATTGGTTCAGAACCTGGTGCTGGCTGAGGGTTGTAGACTGGCAAATTTTGGGGTAGTGCCGCTGCGGGCGATCGTACTACGTAAGCTTGCAATCCGACAACATCTTCGATGTATTTAACCCAATCGCTGGCGATTTGCGAGTCGCGAAAGCCACCAACTCGCGTCACCGTGTCATTGATGTACCGACAAACTGTGTTGTTAGTATTTCCAGGGAAAGAGCGTTTTGCTCTTTCTTGCTGTTCGGGTGTTCGGGTGACAATTAACAGTAGATATTCATCGGACTGGGGCGGTTGGCAGCTCGATTGAGCTTTAACAGAACTCGATAAAATTGTCAAGGCAAAAATGGCTATCGAAGTAGAAGAAAATAGGGGTAAAGACAAAATAAATTTGTACAGTTTACCCCTAATTGTTGTTAGTTCTTTTGTCTGGTATTTTGCTATTTTGTTCATGCTGTCTGTAGTGAGGCAAGGGCATCTGGAATAGTTGATGATGGTGCTTGAAATTCACCTGTCAGTACATATTCTAATCGCAGTTTCAACCAGGTGATGAAAACTGGATCGGTAGAAATAATAGCGGCGGCTGGCTGAGGGCATTTTGCTTTAACTTCTGCCATAGTCGGTGCTTCTAGGAAAGCGGGCTGTTTGACTAGCCAGAAGTCTATTTGTTTTTCTTGTTCGTTGTAGTTGCGAGTTCTTTCTTTAAACACTTCATCTAGGGCTTCTTCTTCTAGCAAAAAGCGTTGGCTGGCTAAAACGTAGTAGTAGGTTTGCATTTTTCTCGGTTGTTAGAGGTTGACGGTTAGCGGTTAATGCCGCCTGTACCGACCAGTTTTGCTGGTCAGGGGCGGGTTTGCTCAGTTGCGGTTGTTGGAGAGTTCTAGACTCTTGTGCCGTTTACTTTACCTTATTTGTTGTCATCTTGGGTAGATGCAGAGCAAGTCGCCTCAGAAAAATCTTTTGTGGTGAGAGTTGAGGGAGTTGTGAGAGTTGCGAGAGTGGCTGGTTTTTTGGGGATTTGGGCGATTATTTTTCCGGCTGGTTATTTGCGGGAAAATTTAGGTGACAATAGGAAATTAGATGGAATTGCAGGTTGAACAATTACCAATTATTGAGGCAATCTGGGGGCTGTTAAACCTGATTGGGAGTGGTTTGCATAGGAAAATACTTCAGACATTTTTTGATTGCCAACCGTAAAAAAGGCTTTCATGACGATTCGGCGATCGAGCTGCCTGCGTTACAATCAAGGGTTTGTGGCTACTACCTAAAAACTGTCCTGACTATTGTATTGAAATGTAAAATGTGTGGATTGATTTGCTCTGACCGAAATAGCGATCGCCCCGCTGTCACTTCCCCCATCCCGTCAAAAGCGATCGCCCTCCGCCCCTGCTCAAATAAGCTCAACAAATCAGCTAAATTTGTTGCCCAGGGAATGCAGCCAAAGGCTAAACTAATCTAAGTTTTACCATAAAATTTTCTCCCCGTTCATGAACATCGCTTATTTAGTCAACCAATATCCCAAAGTCAGCCACAGCTTTGTCCGCAGAGAAGTCCTAGCGGTTGAAAATTGCGGCATGAAAGTCGCACGATTTTCGATCCGATCCTGCGAATCAGAACTCGTTGATGAGGCCGACAAACTAGAGCAACAATTGACTAAAGTAATCTTAGGAGTTGGTGTACAGGGGTTAGCGTGGGGTTTGCTGCGCGTTGCCGCAACTAGACCAATTCGATTCATCGAAGCTGTGCGGTTAATGTTCAAAGTTGGCTGGCACTCGGAACGGGGGATTTTGCTGCATCTAGCTTATTTAGCAGAAGCTTGCATTCTTTTAAATTGGTTTGCAGAATCGGGTATCGCACACGTTCACGCTCACTTCGGGACAAATTCCACAACAGTCGCTATGCTGTGCCGCGTGCTGGGCGGCCCGACTTACAGTTTCACCGTTCACGGCCCTGAAGAATTTGATAAAGCGACTCTTCTTTCCTTAGACGAAAAAATTAAACGATCGACCTTTGTAGCAGCAGTTAGTTCCTTCGGTAAAAGTCAGCTTTTTCGGTGGTGCGATCGCACTTTGTGGTCAAAAATTCACGTCATACACTGCGGCGTAGATGCTGCATTTTTAGCTGCACCCTACGTCCCCATACCCGCAGCACCCCGCTTAGCTTGCATTGGGAGGCTCAGCGAACAAAAAGGTCATTTGTTATTGCTAGAAGCTGCTAACTTGCTAGCAGTTCAAGGCTTAGAGTTTAAGTTGGTACTCGTAGGAGACGGGCCGCTGCGATCGGATATTGAGAAGCAGATTGCACAACTAAATCTGCAAAACCATATAGAAATTACCGGCTGGGCCAGTGGCGATCGAGTTCAGCAAGAGATTTTAGCTTCACGGGCAATGGTATTGCCTAGTTTTGCTGAAGGTTTGCCCGTCGTAATTATGGAAGCCCTCGCTCTCAATCGACCCGTAATTAGCACTTATGTTGCTGGCATCCCGGAACTCGTAGAACCCGGTGTTTGCGGTTGGTTAGTTCCTCCCGGTTCCGCAGAAGCATTAGCGGTAGCGATGCGCGCGGTATTGGAAGCACCTGTAGAAAAGCTAGAACAAATGGGGCAAATAGGAGCCGAGAGAGTAGCTCAACAACACAATGTTGATTTAGAAGCAAAAAAATTAGTGGCGCTGTTTGAGAGTGCTTGAGAATGGTGCAAAACCTATTGATTAACTGACATCTTGCATCATTATTAATAAGTCTTTCAAGGGCAGGCAGAATGCCCAACCCCTACTCCCCACAGGAAAATTAATTGTTTGTGGAACAGGCATCTTGCCTGTTCCTTTAAATAAAAGAACCTACTTACAAACTTTTTAAGGAATAGGAACAGACCGCAACAACTTGTCAACAATCGTCTTAGCCCTTCTTCCCCCCGCCGGAATCAACCGGTGAGAAAGTACGTGCGGCGCCAAATACTTCACATCATCCGGGGTAGCAAAATCCCGGCCCTCCATAAATGCCAAAGCCTGCGACGCCCGGTGCAAAGCCACCGCACCCCGGGGACTTACCCCCAGAGTAATCTCCTCATCCTCCCGCGTCGATCGCACCAAATCTACAATATACTGTTTCAAAGAGGCTTCCACCTTCACACCAGCGCACAAACGACGCAATTCCTGCACTTCTTCCAAAGAAATACAAGGCTGCAAATCTTCAACAGCAAAACTATCAGAAAGCCGTTCCAACATTTGCAACTCTTCCAACGCAGCGGGATAGCCCAAAGTCAAAGACAAAGTAAACCGATCCATCTGCGCTTCCGGCAGCGGAAAAGTGCCTTGATATTCGATCGGGTTCTGAGTCGCAATCACAAAAAACGGCGCGGGAACATTTCGAGAAACTCCATCTACTGTCACCTGCTTTTCTTCCATCACTTCCAGCAAAGCTGACTGAGTTCGCGGCGTCGCCCGATTGATTTCATCGGCAAGCAAAACATTAGCAAAAACTGGTCCGGGCAAAAACTCAAACTCTCCGCTGCGCGGATTCCAAATATTAGTACCGGTGACATCCGTCGGCAACAAATCGGGAGTGCACTGAATCCGCTGAAACTTCCCATCGATCGATCGCGCCAAAGACTTCGCCAGCAGCGTTTTTCCCACACCAGGCACGTCTTCCAGCAGCGCGTGTCCGCCCGAAAGCACCGCTACCAACACCAAGCGAATAGCATCGGCTTTGCCAACAATAGTTTTGCCTAGATTTTGTTTGAGCCGCTCAATATGTTGTCTCATATCCCTGATTTCTAATTGTTAATTGCGAATTGCTAATTGCTAATTGTTGAAAAGATATCAAGATTGCCAAAATCTTGAGTCTTTGCCTTGCGGACTTCGTATTTGTACAACTAGAATTTAGTCTGACTCATCTTGCACCATTTTTAAAAGCGATCGCCTGTTCTAGATCACATAATTATTAGACTTTAGCAGTTAAGAGGCTTCTAGCAATATCGCAATCTGCCTGAATTTGAGTTTTGAGAGATTCCAGAGAAGCGAATTTTTGTTCGGGTCGCAAAAACTCTACTAAACTCGCGCTCAAGGTTTTACCGTACAAATCCCCAGACCAATCTAACAGGTGAACTTCCACAGTGGGTTGTAGGCCGTCTACTGTCGGGCGGCAGCCAACATTCATCACCCCATTGACAAAAGATAAATTTGATGCTGTGCCGGGAATTAGAGATTTGGGATTTTCCTGCTGATAGGAAGAACTTTCCTCATTCATCTTTTCCCATCCATGCTTCACCGAGACTCGCACCGCGTACACGCCAAAACGTGGCAAAAATTTTTCCGGCGGCAGTTCGATATTAGCAGTAGGAAATCCGATCGTCCTGCCCAGCCGCTGTCCGCCCACCACAGTCCCGACTAAACTGTAAGGTCGCCCCAGCAACTGATTCGCTCTTGTGAGGTCGCCGGATGCCAGACCTTCGCGGATTGCAGAACTGCTGATCCGATCGCCCTCACCGCAATTATGCAGCGGTACAAGAGCAACATCAATACCGTAACCAGAGGCGATCGACTGCAAATCCACAGCCGTCCCAGCGCGTCCCCGTCCAAACCGAAAATCAACCCCCACACTAATTCGACTCGCTTTTAGTTGTCGCACCAGAATTTCCTCGACAAACTCAGAAGCAGTCAAAGCCGCCAATTCTCGATCGAACGGCAGCAGCACAAGTTGCTCGACGCCCATTGCTGCGAGCAATTCTACCTTTTCTGCCAGAGGCGTCAGCAGTTTTTTCGGTTGACCCGTAAAAAATTCTTGCGGGTGGGGATCGAATGTCACCACAGTGCTGTAAAGTCGATCGCCCCCATCAGAATCGATCCCAGAGAGGCTGTTGCCCTCTGCCCTAGGGTCTATCAAACCCTCGAAATTATGGCGGCTGTCGGCTCGATCCGGCGGTGCTGCTGAGTCATTTTCGCAGGTCGCCGGAGGTTCGCTTTCCAAATTTTCATCTCTGCCAGCGTTGGAGCGCAAGTGTGGCCCCGACGCAATAACCGTCGCAGAATTTTGCCCAGGCGATCGATTTAAAATTGGCTGCACGACTTGTCGATGCCCTAGGTGCAAACCATCAAAGTTTCCCAAGGCAACAGAAGTTGGAGTCAGAGCAGCGGTACAAGAAGAAGTTACCCACACGCTTAAAATTTTGACATACTTAGCCAGATTGCGATCGCCAGTCGATTTTAGATTTTAGATTTTAGATTTTACTCCACAGATAAATCTGGAAGGTTGAACTTGGGTCTAAAGTTTTTGGTTTTCCACGACAGGAGTACGTGGCACGGTATCCGTCTTTGAGTGAGGTCAATCGATTTTCGATTTTCGATTTTCGATTTTCGATTGAAGCATTGACCCCACGGATAAATTCGGGGGGCAAGTTTCATCGGATACAGCTTTTTTATTTCTGGGTCCTGAGTCTGCGAAGGAATGAATCCGGGGGCTTGTATCCTGGATGCTTTCGGTCAGGCCTCGCTTAAATTTCCGATTTCACAGATCAAGACTTCAGAACCATCTGGCAATCTCACATCCCTCAGACATGAACTTGAGGCGCTTGCACCGACGCTTCAGACAAATCGTTATCAGGAGGCAGCAATTGTAACGACAAACCTTCCCGCGCCATCAAACTGTTCGGGAACCTTTGAGCCACTTGTTCTCCCACCCTGTCTAAAAACTCGTCATTGTGCAGCGGATCGTGGTGAAAAATCACCAACTTTTTGACATTAGCAGCCTTTGCCACCTTCACCGCTTCCTGCCAAGTCGAATGTCCCCAGCCGACCTTGCTGCTCTTCTCCGCATAATACTCCTCATCGGTATAAGTAGCGTCGTAGATCAGCACATCAGCATTTTGAGCTAAATACAGCACATTTTCGTCTAAACGATCGGGAAAATGTTCGGTATCAGTCACGTAAGCAGCCGAATACCCCCGCCAGTTTACGCGGTAGCCTATAGCTTCGCCTGGATGGTTCAACAAAGCAGTTTCCACCTTAATATCTCCGATTTCCAGCGGTTGGCCCACTTCTATATCGTTAAATTTCAGGTCTGCCCCCATAATTTGCAGGGGTACCGGAAAATTCGGGTGCAGCATCTGGTCGTGGAGGCGCTGCTGGATAGTAGCCTTATTAGGAGCAATAGCCCCATAGATGTGAAAGCAGTTCCCAGGAATAAAAGCTGGGACAAAAAATGGGAATCCTTGAATGTGATCCCAGTGAGAGTGAGTAAAAAACATATGAGCTTTTACGGGCATCTGGGACAGGAGAGTTTGTCCCAAAACCCGCAATCCAGTACCGCCATCGAAAATTAGGCGATTGTCACCCACTCGCATTTCTACACAGGGCGTGTTGCCCCCGTAACGTACTGTTTCTGCCCCGGGAGACGCTATGCTACCTCTAACGCCCCAGAAGTGAACCGTGAATTGGTTTTGCATACTAGACATGGGTTTTCTTGCAAGATTGTTCCAGCGAGTTATCGATAAGGTGTTTACATATTACTAAGGGCTTTACCATCAAACCCAAGCTCTTTGACGGTCGAGTTCCCCACTTGTTGGAAGTGCCAAGAGTCTCGCTCATCGCGAGAATGCAAAACTGTTGGGCTTGACAACTGAGCAATAAATTACAAGGTAGACTAATCAAGTCTCGATCGTAACTATTCTTTTCTTCTCTTCACTAGCCTAACCTCCGCAGACACACTTTGGGGCCGCCGTTGTGTATGAGTTTGGTCAAAAGCCGCTGTTTTTCCAGCCTCCGCACTTGCCGAACCGGATGGCGCGGTCGGTTGTTTGCCTTGCTGGTTTACCGGTTTGAACCCGGATGATGGCTTTCCTGCTATCTAGTCCGGTCGATCGACCATAATATGCAGGTGTCGGGACTTTTTTGCGCCGATATCTGGCTGATATTGCCGATCGGGCGTAAAGGCGCCTCTACAATAATGACGGTTAATTTACCCGACTTGAGATGCTCCCGCCATCGAACCCCTGCCCATGAGCATCAGGGACTCCTTTTTACGAGAACCCAGTTTAATTAACTCAACTGCCATTAATTCAAAAATCTTAGCAGTTTAAGCTGTTGTGCATTTAAAACGCATATTGGTATAATATAACATAATGATATTCAGAAAAAGTGAATGCCTGCTAA
>NZ_JAUBVF010000096.1:0-14416 GCF_036705685.1 Microcoleus sp. AT3-A2 | reverse complement strand
TGTCGCTCATGTTTCTGTGTCAAAAAAGCTTTATGATGTGATATTACCACGAAGTGTTACTATTTTGGAGATGTCTAATGGTAAGATTATTAAACCAACTTGTGGAGATTCGAGAACAGAGTCCGATTTTTTACTGAATATTCGTCACCTCATTGAAACTGATCCGGCTGCCCAAAAATGGCATCTAATTATGGATTGTCTGAATACTCACCAATCTGAATCACTGGTGCGTTTGGTTGCCGAAAAAGAAGGCTTAGATATCGACCTCGGTACTATAGCAATCCTAAATGATTTTCTAGACCTAGAGCAATCCTAATTGATTTTCTCCGTGTAACTATATTTATGTATTTTGGGGAAATCAAATTTTTGCCCCTTAGTAAAAAATTCAAACAAAAATTTCACAATCTTAAAAGACCTACATAAATACCAATACTTTCTTAAAAAGTTTTTAGCTTGTAACCAAATATCTTCAACGGGATTTTGTTGGGGAGCATTTGGAGCAGATAAAATACAAGTAATTGACCACTCATCAGGCTCTTTGCCACCATTTACTTCTAATAAAAAATCTCTAAATTCGCCATATTTATGATAACTGGCTCCATCCCAAATCAAGATAATCTTGCGATTCTTATATTTATCTTGTAAGTATTTTATAAATTCAACTGTTGATTTTCCATCCCCAGATGGATGACTCTGAACATGGAATTCTTTGCTTTGATAATTGAGTGCGCCAAAATAAGTTTGTCTATCTTTTTCATTGGTAATTGGGACTTCAATTCTGATTTTTGATTGACCCCAAACGTAACCCGTTAGATCGCCATGAAGTAGATGACATTCATCTATAAATAATACTATTATTTGCCCGGATTCTATGCCCGCCTTGTTTTTGAATAAAATATTGTTAATTTCTTCCGTCTTTTTTTTTACCAGTTCGACCTCATATTTGGGATTGATTTTTTGAGTTTTTTTCCAACTAATTTTCGCCCGATCGAAAAGTTCATAGTAACTCTGTTTTGATTTATAGATCACACCAAACTCTCGCTCTACATAAGTAACCAGCTCATCTAAATTCCAATATTCTTTATTCTTTAGCCAATCAATTACTTCAGTCTTTTGTAGAGCTGTTAAATACCCTTTTGACCCTTTATGCCCTAGCTTGATTCCTTCGATGCCTTTGGTTTGAAATTGTTTTTTCCAATGACCCACAAAAAAATCACTTACACCGAGAATTTTGCTAATCTCATGGTAGAACTTGCCTTCGACAGCCATCCTTACAGCTATTGCTCGTTTAAGTTCTCTTGCATCGATATCACTTTTAATGAAAGATTCTAATTGAGTTATTTCCTTTTCCATATCTTGGAGGGGCCGTTTTAAGTTATTCATTTTTTTATTGTCACAATCAAGTATTGCATATAATTGTATCATAGTCTTGATAATGATTTAGGATTGCTATAAGGGAAAAAGCGGCATACTTCAATCCATGAAATCCCGCGCTGTTTTTTTAAGTGACCCAACACATCAAATTGTTTTCCATTACACACCCAAACATTCTTCGTGGCTTAATCAAATAGAGATTTGGTGAGCGCATTTTGGTGCGGAAATTACTAAAAAGAGCAAGTTTCACCAGTCAGTACGATCTGAAAAATCGCATCCTCAATTTTATTAACTACTTTAATCAAACAATGGCCAAACCTTTTAAGTGGACATATAAGGGTAAAGTCTTGGCTGTTTAATAGTCTGTGTATTTACGCCGACCTGTACTAGCAGTTTCTCCCTTGCACGTGCTTTACGCTCAAGAAGCACGTCCCTATAGTTTGTGGTCGGCCCTGATTTTGCTTTCTTGTGCCTCTCTGCTGCGAGCACTGCGGCTGCAAAACAAGCTAAGTTGGAGCATTTACGCAGTAGCAAATATTATGGGATTTTACACTCATTTCTTTAGTCTGCTAGTTGCGTTATGGCACGGAATTTATATCTTAGGAACTCAAGGTTTTAGGTCTAACAAAAAGCTAGTGAATTACTCGATAGCAATTGCCGTGTCGTTGCTAGTATTTCTGCCTTGGATGGTAATTTTAGTGATAAATAAAAGTGCAGCATCCGGTGCGACAAGTTGGGCAAATCTAGAAAGTCAGAGGCTATCTTTAGTTAAGAATTGGGTCGGAAATATCGGTCGCGTTTTTTTTTGATTTCGGGCTAAGTTCTAATGCGATATCCGTATATCTTATTGGTTTAGTGGCAGCGACTTTAATTTTATTTACAATCGTAGGGTATGCCGTTTATTTTCTGTGTTCGGAGACGAACAAACAGGTTTGGCTGTTTGTGGTGACGATGATGGCGGTGACAGCACTGGCACTCGTGCTGCCAGATGTTATATTGGGAGGAATCCGATCGACTAAAGCTCGCTACCTATTTCCGACTTATTTGGGGATGCAAATCGCTGTTGCTTACCTGTTAGCGACTAAAATTACCGCGCTGGGCGTGCCAAGCTCGAAACGGCAAATGTGGAAAGTTTTGACAGTTGTACTGTTAACGGGCGGCTTGCTGTCGAATGCCGTTAGTTCTCAAGCCGAGACTTGGTGGACGAAGGAATGGGGCAGGGAAAATCCCGAAATTGCTCGCAGGATTGATCGTGCCCCAAAGCCGCTGCTTGTCAGTGATATCTCGGAAGTCAGTCTGGGAAATATACTGTCAATGAGTCATTTGTTAGAACCGAAAGTGCGGCTGCAATTGGTGTTGCTTGACCCAGAAGCGCGCCGTCGAGCTCAGTTGTTTGGCAGACCAACTATACCCAATATTCCTAGCGGTTTTAGCGATGTTTTTGTCTACGGGCGATTGCAGAAGTTTAGTGCTAAGCTGGCGAAAATGCAAAACTTGAAAATCGAGCTGCTTTCAGAACAAAAAACCGAAACGCTGTGGCTAGGCAAGTTAGTAAAATAGTGAGGGTTTATGGAAGACTTTGGTATTATTATTGCCTGCTGCGACCAAGATTATCTGTTTGCTAAGGGTTGCTGTGCTAGCATCCGCTATTTCCTGGGAGATGTGCCGATTTGTCTGTTGATTGACGGTACGTTTTCTGTGAGTGCTTTGGAAAAATCCTATGGGGTGCGGGTTATCAATCGCACAACCGTTTCTGAAGAGGTTCTCAGGAAAAGAAGTTTTGGTTGGGGCAAAACTAAAATGATTGCTTTCTGGGAAAGTCCGTGGTCAAATTTTATGGTTTTGGATGCCGATACGATCGTCTGGGGCGATGTTCTCAAATTGGCTAATTTTCAAGAGTTTGATTTTACTGTAGACAAGCCTTGTTACGAGTACCCGGATGCGGATGTTTCGGAATTTTTCTTTGACATTCCGGGTGTTGAGAAGCATTTCCCGAATTTTCGTTGGTCGGAATCGCGATCGAACTATTTCTGCACGGGTACTTTCTTTGCTAAACGCGGCGTTTTTAGCTTGGAAGAATACGTAGAAATTTTAGATTTTACGGCGGCAAATCCGGGAATATTTAAGTACGGAGAAATGGGGTTTTTGAACTTTATGATTTTCCGGGCGGCACAAGAAAAGCGGCTGCGGGTGCAGAATGTGGATATGCAGTTGTTGGTGCCGGATTTTGACCAGGATTTGCTGAGAAAGCAGTTTCCGGTGGAAGAAAGCGGGCCTGCAGGCGATCGAACTCAGGCGACGGTGATTCACTGGTGCGGGCCGAAGCCAACTTTATCTAGTGGGAAAGTTTACTCGGAACCGATGAATTTTTGTCGCCGCAAGTGTGAGGAGGATGTTTGGAACCGCACGGGTTTGGCTGCAGATATGTCGCTGCAAGTTGAGGATTTACAGCGATCGATCTACGTGTATAAGAATAAGTTTAAGAAGAAGTTTCGGCAGTTGGCGGGGAAGTAAGTAGGATTTTTTAACCGCAGATGTCAGCGGATAAACGGGGATGCACGCGGATTTGGGCTTACCCTTCGAGGGGCAAACTTGGCCCGGCTGGCGGTAAAACTTGGCGGTGAACGCTTATTTTGTGGCTTTCCCGCTGAGTTTGCATTTCGACGGCGATCGCCTCAAATTCGACTTCCATGCAGCCGTAGGGAATCTCTAACTCGATACTTGCTCGCACGTTTCCTAACCCGTTAGCTTTAAATTCGGTAATCCAGCGCGGCCCGTCGAGAATCAGGTAGGTTTGCCGATCGTACACCCAAACTTTCACATAAATCCGGGGCATTAATTCCGGGAGTTGCACTTGCACGTTTACAGCTTGGCCCGCGATGATTTCGGCGCGCGGCAATTCCAAAATGGGCATCGGTACTAACTCATCTTCTGGCAAAACGTAGGGAGTCGGGGGAGTGTCTTCTGCGGCGACAGTTGTGGTTTTTTGACCAACTTGTTTCGGTTGCGGGGGTTCGTCAAAAACCACAAATTCTCTGGCTTCCGGGCTAGTAGATTTGGGATCGGAAATTGTTTCGCTGGTTTCGGATTGCTGCTGGGTTGGGCTGCTTTCTTCCACAACGGCAATTTCGTCGCTGCTATTTGCGGCGGCTTTTGGAGTTGGTGACAGGGTGGTTGCTTTCAACCAGTCGGGGGATTCGCCGTTGCTGGCTAGGGAACTCAGTCGCGACCAAAATCGACTTTCGACGTTTAAGGTTTGAAATGCCTGTTTTGTGGGTGCTGGCGGGGTTTCTGGGGCTGTTGTTTCTGGTTCGGGGCTGTTTTCGGGTTTTTTGTCGATCGCTCCGATTTCGGCTGTTTGAGTGGGATTTGGGATGTCTGAGGGTTTGGTTTGTGGGTCGATCGACTCTTCGGTAGTTCGAGGCGAATTCGAGATTTCCGAAAGCAATTGCGATCGGCTGCTGTCGGGCAGTTTGTTACCGAATGCGGGCAATTCTAGACCGCCTGCACTTGGGGTGTGACGTGAAGCCAGTAGAGGGGGTAGGGCTTCAGTGGTTGGGGCTTCGGCAGGGGAGGGAGGGTCTAAGGATTTTTCTACTAGCTTGAGGAAGGATATATTTTTGGCGCTTCCAGGCTGTTTTGAGGCTGTTGGGGAGGGTTCGGCTTGATGCTTTTCTTCGATGAAATTGTCTTTAATTTCCTGTAGAAGGTGTTCTAAACGAGCTGTAATTGTGAATAGTTTGGTGGCTAGGGTGACGCCGCCGCTGCTAAGAATTGCTTCTCCTAAAATTAGGCGGCTTTTGCACTCGGTTGGGATGTAGGTGACGCAGGCAAAGATGCAGGGGGGAACTTGTTCTGGCATCGGCTGCTGGATTTCTGCGAGAATTTTGGAGGTTTGGGGGTCGCGCAAGTAAATTTGCAGTTGTGCTGAACCGATGAGTTGTTTGAGTTCTAGCGCTTCGGATTCGGGGATGAGAGTTGCTGTTTTTCTGCTTGGTTGGGGGTGTTGGGGAATGTCGATTTTGCCGGAAATGATTAAGGGGCGACCGAGTTGGGTGACGAAGGTTTCTTGATCGAGGACGAGTTCGAGTTTGACGCCCGGTTTGGGTTCGGGGGTTTGGGGAATCGGGAATTGGTAGATTTTGGTCTGCTGCGGTGCTGAATCGGCTGCTGGGATTTGGGGTGGTGCGGGGCGATCGACCGGGGAAGCGATTTGTGGGGCTGCGCGATCATCGACCGATGCTGCAATTTGTGGGGCTGCTGTGGAAGCAGCAGGTTCGATTTGGTCGATCGGCGGTAGGGGTTCAGAGGTTTCCGATTCTGCGGGCAATACTTCCAACTGAACGCCGTACTGCCAAGGTTTTAGTGGTGTTGCTTTGGGATCTGGCAAGCAGGAGAGTTCCCACAGTCCGGGTTTGAGCCTGGTGTAGGGAATGATCACGACTAATCCTTCGGGGTTGGTGCGGGCCGATCGGCTTTGGACTTTCCGCTGCGCCCCTTGGTCAAAGGAGGTATGGGTAACGCGAATTTCGATGTCGGTGTTGGGATGCTGAATGCGAGCAACCACGCGGTATTTACCTTCTAGAATTTCCACGTCGGAGGTTTCTAGGGGCAACCAGGCGCGATCGCCTTCTTTCTGTAGCAAAAATTCTAATTTTTTCATCTTTCTTTCCCCTTGAAGGCTCCCGCTTGATTCGTCACAGGTTGGTGGTGGTTTGTTGAGCGACAGCTACAGATATTAAATTACTTATGTTTTATAGCCTATCACCTGTGTCGGTCAAGAGGCCCACTTACCAAGGACTGCCGATTATGCTGAATGCTGCCCAATAATACGGATGCGATAAATCTTTGCTGTCGAGTTTGGGGATGGACGGGGGCAAGGGAGTTTCGCCTCGGGAACTTCGCAGTTGACCGCCTTCGATCGTCACTTTGCCTTCGATCGCAGCGATTTGTGCTTGCCGCATTGCTTCAGCTTTAATGATTGGAGGGTCGTTTGGCCTGCTGATTTTTAACTGCTGGTAAAACTCTGTCATCAAGGCGAGAGTCCCCGCATCGCTGACGTACCACAGGCTGGCGAGGGCTGATTTTGCTCCCGATTGCAGCGCTAAACCTGCAAATCCGAGTTCTGCTTCTTTGTCTCCCAAGGCGGTTCTACAGGCGCTTAATACTAACAGTTCAAGAGGCGGATTGTTCCATTTTAAATCTCTCATTTGATCGAGGCCGAGTTGGGTGTCCCAAAATTGAATGTAGGAATTATTTGGGGTTCCAGGGCGGAATTCTGCGTGGGTGGCAAGGTGGATGATTCCGTATTTTTGTTGCAGTCGCTGGGATTGCAAGTTTACTATGGTGAAATCTTCGTTGAGAAAGGATTTACCGGGCCACTGTCGGGCGATCGCGCCGAGTTCAAACGGCACTGCTGGCAGCGGTTCTTTGTTCGCCGTTTCTGCGAAATCTGATGCTCCCATTGCTAGGACTTGCGCGTTTCTGAGGTCAGTGTAATTGCTATCTGTGAGTTTGAAGGCGGGGATGCGGGAGAGGCTGTATTTTTGGATCAGAAATTGCTTTCCGTCGTGCATTGCTGCTAGGGGTACGGTTCGCAAACCTGCGCCGACGCAGAACAGCAAGGTTTCAATTTTTGCTGTTTGCAAATCTGTTTCTAGGGGTGCAACTATCCATTTGTAGAGTTGTTGGGCTGGTTCTAAATAGCTGGTAGTGTTGAGTTTTACCGGGTTGGTGATTTCGCTGCGGAATTCTTGGACTACTGAGAGCAGTTTCTCTTGTTTGGCTTCGGGGATGCTGCGGAGAATGGGCGGGCGAGCGGGCAATATTAAGATTAATTCTAGTTGGTCGGTGCGCGGGATGGCGTAAATTAAAGCTGGTTTTTTCTTTGTTTGAACCGCTAGGCGGGAGAGAGTTTTTGATATTGCTTCGGCGGTTTTCGCACGGGCTGCAAAGTCTTGTTCAAAGTATTTTTGATAGTCTTCTTCCCAGCTTTCTTCGATTCTGGTTACGGCTTCGGTGAGGTTTCCCCGATCGAGCAAATTTCTCATTTCTTGTCCGTTAAGCCCGCCCTGGTCTGTGTTCTGGGCAATTGTAGCCAGGTTCGCGGTACTCAAGCAGAAAAATATTGCTATCAAACAGTAAAAAATAGCTTTTTTAATTTTTTTCTGAGTCGTGTGTTTTTGGCGTTGCTGCTGGGATTGGTAGTGCATGGTTTTGAGGCGGTTAAGGGCGCCGTTGGCGGCAGCAGTTGGCAAAAGTTTGGATGTGGGTGGGAATTTTGACTATGCTGGCGATCGCCGCACCATTATAGCATTCAATACCAACCCCAAATATCTATCGCAGGGTGTGGATACCAGCAGCAACAGAAGCCCCACGCCAAGAAATCCACCATTTATATAAAGTTTTGTAAATTATGCAGAAGTTTTGCATAAACAGGACTTACGCACAAATCCGGTTTCTTCAAGTAAGCCCTGTTTTTTCCATAGCAGCCAGGTACATTTAATCGGCATTACCTATACGGGCGTCTTTGGTTTTTTGCGACACTTCCCCATTTCTTAGTTTTAATAGGGTTTTGTCTTGGTATTAAGTGAGGAATACCCTGCATCGATCGCCGATATATTGAGTTACCTCAGTAGATATATTCTCTGTATTTACTTGTTTTAAAAGAGTTAGGTTTATTCGCGGCGCTAACTTACTTAAAAATATACTGATTAATTGTTTGGACTCGGATATTTTTTGGGTTATTTAGTACAAGCCGCCAAGACAGATTTTTACCTAACATTTTACCTGCAAATCTCCTATTTTTTTAGCATAAGTGGCGACGGTTGCCAAGAGTTGAGCAACATAAATAAAAACACTAATTATTTAGAAAATTTGACGCTATGCGGGCGATCGCTTTTTCCTTATTTTCTCCTAGATAATTAAAGCCTTCTTGCTTCTGTTATAGATTGTGTGCGATCGAACTTGGCACGGTGCGTTAGCGAAGCCCTCGAAGAGGATCGCGATCGGATTGGGGAATGTATCTTAGTATTTCTTCACATATCCTGATTTCGGTCTATGATATATGCCTTATGGCGTATTTGTGTTTAAAGCCCGTTATCGCGTACCGCTGATGAGTCAATCAACCAATCCACCGCTATCCCAACCAGTTTCTCGAAGAACCGCCCTCAAATTCCTCGGAGTCGGTGCCGCAGGCGGGCTGCTGGGCTATTCTCGATTTTCCAAGCCAGAGCCCGCCGTTTTTGTGCAAGATTCTATTGACTTGCCGCGAATGCTGAATCAGCGCAAAACCGTTGCAGTTGTAGGGGCAGGCTTGGCCGGGCTCGCCTGTGCTTACGAACTCAGTCAGCGGGGTTTCGCCGTGACGCTGCTGGACAAATCGCCCCAACTCGGCGGCAAAATTGCTAGTTGGCCGATACAAGTCGGGAACGAAACTTTTATGATGGAACACGGTTTCCACGGTTTTTTTCCGCAATACTACAACCTCAAAAGTGTGGTTGAAGAACTAGAAATTAGCGATAACTTTGTATCTTTAGAATCCTACGCCGTTCTGTTTCGAGACGGCAAATACAAACCCGAAGTTTTCCGTCCCAACCATTCAGCTTTTCCCTGGAATATAGTTGACTTGGGGATATCTTCTCCCAATCGGCTCAAGTGGGGAATCAATCTTACAAAACCCGCTCACTGGCAAGTATTTCGAGAAATAGGCGGTTTTCAAACTCAAAAAACTTTCGATCGCCTCGACAATATATCAGTTGCCGACTGGGTAAAAGGTGAATTTCCGCGCGGGCTTTATGACTTGTATTTTCTGCCTTTTGCTAAGTCCAGCCTCAACGCTCCCGACGAATTGAGCGCGGGAGAATTAATGCAATTCTTCCACTTTTACTTCTTCGGAAATCCAGAGGGTTTGGCATTCAACGGCACGCGGCAAGATATGGGCACGAGTTTGGTGCAGCCTATTGCCAGAGCGATTGAAAGCAAAGGTGGCAAAGTATTAGCAGATGTCGCAGTCAGTGAGATACGCTGGGAAAACGGCAAGATTGATTCTCTGAGTTATCAGTCGGGAGACGTGCAGAGTAAAATACCTTTTTGGGTAAAGCGAAACGCCCTGTTAACTGACAGCAACTCTACCGAATATTTCGGTGCTGGTGACAGCGTATTTGCCGCCGCACCGTCGGGAAAAGAGGCAATTTCTCTGAGCTGCACTCACCAAGGCTGCACTGTTCAGAAACAGAACGACGGTCAATTTCACTGTCCTTGTCACGGCGCAGTTTTTGATGCCGAAGGACGAGTTGTGAGTGGGCCTGCTCAGCGGGATTTGCCTCGATTTAAGGTAGTCGATGAAAAAGCAGATGAGGTACAGTTGGTCTCCGCCGCGAAGAAGTCCCAGACGCAGAATTTGGCGGAAACATTGAAGGCTGATTACTATGTTTTTGCTGCCGATGTTCCGGGGATGCAGCATTTATTTAGTTTGGCCAGCGGTGAGGTAAATTCCCAGGTGCAGAAGCGGATCGAGAGTTTGAAAATAGCCGATCCTTTTGCGGTGGGCCGTTTTTGGTTCGATCGCGAATTTCCGTGGGAACACAGCAATTTCAGTTCGCTTTCCGGCTACAAACTGACTGACAGCATTACGCTTTACCACCGAATTCAGGATCAGTTCATCGAGTGGAATCAGAAAACTGGTGGTAGTGTAGTGGAACTGCACGCTTATTGTTACAAGGAGAAGGAATTTCCAAACCAGGAAGTTTTGCTGGCTACTTTTGAGCAAGAATTGTACGAAATTGTACCGGAATTAAAAGAGGCAAATATGCTGCACCGGGAATTGGTAAATCAAAAGAATTTCTCTGGATATCCGCCCGGTAGTTATGCGGAACGCCCGGAGACTTGCTGCGCTGTTCCGAATCTTTTGTTTGCGGGAGATTGGGTGAAAATGCCGTTTCCGTGCGGTTTAATGGAAAGGGCAGTAAGCAGCGGTTTGTTGGCCGCTAATGCTATTTTATATCAGGAGGGTTTGCAGAGGCGATCGCTCTTGACGGTAAATCCCGAAGGCGTGTTAAAAATCTAAGGTTAGCAGGGGGGCGGGTTTTATAAATCGTCAATTATCGGCTGCTATTCTCGGTGAAACCCGCCCCCAGCCATACCATTTTAAATTTTAGATTAAAGAATTGAATAATTGGAAATGACTGATTATATAAGGGTTTGGAGCTTTACTACAGTTGCATCCTTTTTTTAAGATTAGTTACGGTTTGTGGGTGCGGTTTCGCTGAGGAGAAAAGGCAGAGCTTGCGAACCCAAAAAATATCTGCGTTGAGCGGGGTGAATATGCGGTTAAAATATTATTGAATCAGTATAAAGCAATAATAGATGCTGAAGATTAACTGCACAATTCGCAATAAACCTGTAATGTTTGATGCTTTTGCAACAGAATACGATTTCGCCGCCACCTTGCAAAATCAGAACGATTTCTTTACTAAAAACCTATCGACAAGCAAAGGTACAGCATTAGATATTGGATGCGGTTCGGGAATTCTTGCTTTTGAATTGGCCCAGTATTACGATCATGTAGTCGCCGTAGATTTTTCAGCGAAAATGCTGGCTATCGCCCGTCAAAAACGCTCAGCCCCCAATATCGAATATATCCAAATGGATGCCAGTCAATTAACGTTAGAGCGCAAATTTGATTTAATAGTTAGTGCAGACACTTTTCACCACTTGCCCAACCTCCCCGCCGCCCTCTCAGTAATTAAACAATTGTTAAATCGGCACGGAAAAATCGTTTTTTTAGATAATATATCGGAAATCGAAAGACCTGCTACAATAGGCTACATATTAGGTGCAGCGAGAGATTTTAGACCCGACTGTTCCACCTACGGATTTCGCAATGCTTTAAGATTATTAAGATTTAGGCTGTCGCCAAGCTGGTTGAAACATTTAGCTAGCGACAGGTATTTGTCAGAACGGCGATTTAAAAATATTTACAGTCGTTGCTTTCCAGGCTGTTATTTTGTAAGATTGGGTTGTTTTATGGGCGTAATTTGGGAACATTTGTAATGCAAAACAACGCGATAAAATCGGTAGCTGCAAGGGGAGAAAAAACTCACATCCGCGAGTTGGGCATTAATCTCGATCGCTGGTATGCGATCACCCGCAGCACCGAGGTGCAAACTCAGCCGCTAGCTGCGAAAATCTGGAATCGGGCGATCGTACTTTTCCGCGACAGTGCAGGCAAAATCAACGCTTTAGAAGATAGATGTCCGCACCGGCAAGTTAAACTCAGCCACGGTCAAGTTAAAGGCGATTTAATCGAATGTGCTTACCACGGATGGCGGTTAAATGCAAGCGGAGAATGCGCCGAAGTCGATTATTTAGCAGAAAATCAAAAGCTACCTAACTGCAAAATTCGCTCCTATCCAGTCCAGGAAAAAAACGGTTTTATCTGGCTGTTTCCGGGCGACGAAACGCAAGCAGAAAAAATAGATTTATTGGATTTGCCAGAGTGGGAACATCTTAATTATATTGCCACAGTTTCAGTCATCGACTGTCAGGCACACTATTCATTTTTAATTGAAAACTTGATGGATATGTACCACGGACACTTGCACGATGATTGGCAAGCTTGGGCAAATCCGGTACTAGATACTTTAGAAGAAAACGAGCATCAAGTAACTGCTCGCTATCAGGCACAAAGTTATTACAAAATAGATAAAATATGGTCAATTTCTCAGTTGTTTTTTAAATCTCTGCGCCGACTGCACCCGGAACCGCTGGAGGTGAGCTATGTTTACCCGCACTGGGTTTCAACTTTGGGAAGCGACTTTAAGATTTACTGCTTGGTTTGTCCGGTGAGCGAGACAGCAACTCGCGCTTATTTAATTCACTTTACCTCATTAAATGCGTTTTGGCGGCTGCACAAATTGCCTGTATGGTTTCGCAGGTTTATCAAAGATAGTTGTTTCGGTGCTGCTCAAAAATTATTAGATGGTTTGGTGCGGCAAGATGTGTTAATGATTGAAGAAGAACAGCAGGCTTTTTTGCAGAATTCAGAAAGAAAGAGTTATGAATTAAATCGAGCTGTAGCCAGCGTGCAAAAGTTGATGAGAAGTCAGGCAGAAAATGGATAATTCAGGATCAGATTGAAACCTGCGGCGGGACGAATTAAACCAGCCTGCACAGGCTAAGTTGAGAGTTCGCCTTTCCAAGCTTGAGCATGGTATTCTAGCAACAGGGAAAATTGACTTTCGGGAAGCAATTACCAACCACACCTAACACAGGAACCAAGCATGAACCGTGTCAGCATCAAGGGTGAGGAACACCCCATTAGGAAAATCTTTAGCGATGACTTTATGTTTACCATTCCCCTCTACCAGCGTCCCTATGCTTGGGCAAATGAGCAAGCTGGGGAACTGCTGGAAGACCTGCTAACATCATTGGGAGATGGTAACGACACGATTGATCAACTCAACCCGTACTTTCTAGGCAGCATTGTTTTAATCAAATCTGGGCCGCCAGATGCTGAAATTGTAGATGGTCAGCAACGTCTAACAACTCTCACCATACTACTAGCTGCTCTCAGGGAATCATTGCCAACAGAACACGCCAATGACTTGACCACTTATCTATACCAAAAAGGCAGCTTAATTGCGGGTATAGATAATCGTTACCGTCTGACTTTGCGCGAGCGAGATGCACAATTTTTCAAGGAATATATTCAAAATGAAGGTGGTATTAACAAGCTCCAAAAATTGAACAATGCGGAGCTGATGGATACTCAGAAGCTTATTAAAGAAAATGCACATTTATTCTTGCAACGTTTGCAGACTATCGCGGAATCCCACCGTATACGTCTTGCCCAGTTCCTCATTACCCAGTGCTTCTTGGTAGTGGTTTCTACGCCTGACTTTGACTCTGCATATCGGATATTTTCTGTGTTGAACAACAGGGGATTGGATCTCTCCATAACTGATATCTTGAAAGCGGACATAATCGGAAAAATACCCGAAAGCCAACAAGAAAAATATACTAAAAAGTGGGAAGATACCGAGGAGAATCTGGGACGCGAGTTATTCAAAGATTTGTTTTCTCATATTCGCATGATTAAAGAAAAGAAAAAACTTAGCAAGAGTATCCTTAAAGAGTTTCAAGAAAACATCAATCCTGCGGCTGGATCTCAGCAATTCATTGATGAAATTTTAGCTCCTTATGCTAAGGCTTTTTCCGAAATTCAAAAATTAACCTATGAAAGCGAGCGGCGTGCCGAGGAAATTAATCAACTATTTAAATGGTTAAACAAAATTGATAATTTTGACTGGATACCGCCTGCGATTCTCTACCTGTCGCGCAACCGTAATAACCAGGATAATTTGGTGCGTTTTTTTACACATTTAGACCGCCTTGCGGCAGGTTTAATGATTGTCCGCGCCAATATCAATGAGCGCATTGAACGTTACAGCAAATTGCTTACTGCTATTGAACAAGAGGAAGATTTATTCAATTCCAATTCACCGCTCCAGTTTACTCCTGAAGAGTCAAACAATATCCTTAGAGTCCTCGATAGTGACCTTTACCTAATTCAAAAAATTCGTCGTTATGTCTTGGTACGCTTAGATGCTGCTCTGTCAGAAGGTGAAGCATCTTACAACTTCTCTAACATTACTGTCGAGCACGTACTTCCCCAAAATCCAGGGCCTAATAGTGAGTGGATGAAGTGGTTTCCTAGTCAGCAAGAGCGCGAGCAATATGTGCATCGTCTTGGCAACTTAGTTTTGCTATCTTGTGCGAAAAACAGTCTGGCACAAAATTATGATTTTGATGTGAAGAAACAGAAGTATTTCACCACTAAGACAGGCGTTTCACCCTTTGCACTTACTACCCAAGTGCTGCGGGAACAGGAATGGACGCCAGAAGTAATCGCTCGACGGCAGAAAGAGCTGATTAATGTTCTCAAGAATCTTTGGCGCTTATAGCAATACTCCGGACAGTTTTTAAGCAGCCAGAGTACCATAAGACAAGACTGAAGGAAGGTTAGGGTGATTTAAAATCA